>JARUKZ010000025.1 GCA_029688955.1 Chitinispirillales bacterium ANBcel5
GAGTGATAATATTATCGAAAGCTCAAAAGACAATCAAAATGTAGAAAATAATAGAAGTGATATCCTGAACCAGATTGAAAAATGACACAAAATAACGAACATTTTTCTTACCTTACTGTATCTAACAAAATTCTCTCAGAACCTCAAGTAGTAACCTGTTGTTTTTATCCACTGAGGGCATCAAACGTATCTTGCCTTCAAGAGAAAATGAGCTACAATCTCTAACCGCAATGGAATACCTTCTCAGTAATTCAAGACGAATATTTACAGATTTTTCCATTTTTATCAGGAAAAAGGGACATACCCCGTGTTCCACAGGTATACCTATTCGCTCAATCTGCCCAATTAGAGATTCTTTCTGCTTGTGTATTTGGTTCCATTGACTTTTATACTCTTCGATATGATCTAGTACCGCGGGAATTACTTTTTGAGCCAACCCCGATACTCCCCATGGAATAACAAGGGACCTGATTTTTCCACTATTTTTAGCAGAAGAAACCGTATAGCCAATACGAAGTCCACCAATACCAAACGGTTTGGTGAGTGATTTAAGAAGTATCAAATTTTCATACGAGTTAATTATCGAAACAGCAGACTTACTTCCTTTACCCATTTCCTGATAACTCTCATCTACACAAATAATAGAATCTTTAAGTTCTCTGCATAAGTATTCAATTTCATCGACAGTCAAATACAAACCATCAGGGTTGTTTGGATTACACACTATAAGCAAATCTGCATTCTTTTTCCTGAAATATTTAACAAAAGATACAAGTTGTTTTTCTGAAGCAGGAAATTGTAATGAAATAATGCTTTTTTTGTAGCGTTCAAAAGCCATTTGATAGTCACCATAGGTGGGAACAAACTGAATTGCGCTATTAGCTATCTGCGGAAGAATAAAGATGGTTTCTGTCACTCCGGCGGTTATAACAAACATTTCTGGTGCAAGGTTGTAGTAGTTTGAAAGGGCATTGATTGCGTCATAGGAATCAGGATCCGGGTATGATTTAATACCATCGGCACTAAAGAGAGATCGTATAGATTGGGGCATTGGTAAAGGATTTACTGTAGCACTAAAATCCAATATTTTTTCCTGATCTATTCCAAACGCTCTTAGTTCCTTGTATGGGATACTTCCGTGCTTCTGGTAATTACTATTTTTTATTGACAAACATCCCACCTTTTTTTACCAAAATAACAAGCCAACAGTTCAATTCTTTTTACTACAGCAAAAGGATACCACTCTATTAAACAAAGGCTACCACAACTGTCAAAAATACGATCTCAAAAACCTCGGTCGCCGCACCGATCCCATCTCCCGTTATGCCCCCAATCCGTTTATGATACACTAAACATATTGGTAGTATAGACGCTATCCCTATCACCACTGATAGTACAATACGATAATCAAAAATAAGCCACCCGGCAGCAAACAGTAAAACAGATTGCATAATCAATATTGCAGTAAAGGCAAAGGGTCCCTTAAAACCAAATGCTTTGCCCTCTTTTCCCCTTGCATAAGGAATTAAAAGCAGAAACAACCCCTGCATTATTCGTGAAAACATGAGTGCAAAGACCACCCATAGCATCATGCGCTGCTCAAAGAGCTGCTGGTATGTGATTATCCGCCAGAGAATAACGATAAACATTGCCCCGGCGCCAAAAGTGCCCAGGTGTGGATCTTTAAGTATAAAGAGTGTCTTTTCACGTGTCTGGACTGTGCTAAAAGCATCTGCAGTGTCAGCAAGGCCATCCAGGTGCAATGCGCCACTTGCAGTGTAGTTTATTATTGTAAGCAACAATCCGGCAAACACGGTCAATCCCGGGAGATAGTGATACAGTATCTCTGCTCCTAAAAAGTGAATGATACTAATAATAAGACCTACAATGAGAAAATAAGGTATTGCGCAGTACCTCTTTTCCGCTTCCTTGCCTATAACCGGTATAATGGTCAATAACCTCAGTGCTGTTATAAAGCCCTTAGGAATCACTTTCAGATACTCCTGCGGATGAAAATGTTGCCATATTGTGGTAACAGTTAAGCGCCTGTTCGATAATCTCTATTCCCAATACTGCACCTGTACCTTCACCAAGCCTCATATCAAGTTCAAGGATCGGACGAACATCGAGTTCTTTAATTACTCTTCTATGGAACTGCTCATCTGATACATGACCAAAGAAGAGATAGTCCTTAACACCAGGAGTGATCTTTATTGCTGCCAGTGCGGATGCGGTTGCAATGAATCCATCTATTACAACGGGAATCCTCTTCTGAGCAGAACCCAGAATGTAACCGGTCATAGCGGCGATTTCAAATCCTCCTACACGCCTGAGCGCATCAACGGGAGAACCATCCCATGATTGTTTGTGAAAAGACACCGCTTCATCGATAACCCGACGTTTTCTTTGAAGCAACTCCCCCACTGCTCCGGTTCCCATACCAACCGTAGATGCACCTTCAATAGTAAGAAAGAGTGCATACAGTGCAGATGCAGATGAAGTGTTCCCAATGCCCATTTCGCCGATCGATGTTATATCAACCTCCTGCTTAGACGCCAACTCAAGTCCAGTATTTATGGCCCTGTCACATTCTTCACTGCTCATAGCACAATCGGAATGGAAATTATTAGTACCTTTACCAACCTTTTTCTTAATCAGTAACGGGTGATCTTTAAAGTCCCCATCAACCCCAACATCAACTACCCGGTACTCTATACCTGCTTTTTTACACATCACAACCACGGCAGCACCACCTGCAAGCATGTTGGTAACCATCTGAACCGTAACCTCTTTTGGAAACGGAGCGACACCCATAGATGTTATTCCATGGTCAGCAGCAAAAATCATAAGTGATTTGCGACTGATATCAGCATCTACACGTCCACGACATAAACAGTACTTAAGAGCAAACTCCTCCAGCCTTCCAAGACTTCCCTTTGGTTTGGTTAAATCATCGAGATGTGCCTGAATTTCAGTTTCCAGCTTTGTGTTCTCAACAGATTTGATTTCAATATCTTTTGTAAGCATATATCCTTTTCCTATTTTATTTTTACGCTGATACCCGCGACACACAGATACACCTCATCTGCAAGTGAAGCGATCTTCTGATTTAATTTTCCAGCCCAGTCCCTGTAGCGCCGTACACTTTTTTCAAGTGGCACTATACCCCACCCCACTTCATTTGAAACAATAACAATCTCACCCGTACCTTCCGATTGTTGCCATTTGAGTAGAGATTTGCTAAAATTTTCTATGTTTTTAACAAGAGCAGTATCACTATCGCCATTCTTGTACCAAATATTTCCAAGCCACACAGTACAGCAATCGATTACTGCAGCAGAGCAATTATCCAGATCCCCTACGGCCCTATCTATTTTGTATGGTTCCTCTACAGTCACCCACTCATCACCACGTTCTAACTTGTGATTTGTAACCCTCTCCTTCATCTCTTCATCAAAACACTCAGCAGTAGCAATAAACACCTTTGATTTTGAAGGAGATTCGTTGGCTCGTTTGAGTGCCCAGGCACTCTTACCGCTGCGAACACCACCTGTTATCAGAACAAATTTTCCCATGTATCTACCACCATTTTCTTTGACTCAGTAAAATCAGTCTGGTTAAATATCTCCATCGTAACCACACCACTGTAGTGCCCGTTTTTAAGTTCCTGAAAAAAAGTATATATATCATCTGTATTGCCAGAAGGGAGCGATTGGTGATCCTTTTTGCCATCAAAGCCATGCAGGTGAATAACACTTGTGAATGGTACCATCTCTTTAAGGTGCTGGTGCCACTCATCAGGGAAGTGAGCCCACAAATGCCCTACATCGCAGCATAATGATGTCCCATGTTTAAGCGCAAGTTCACGGTGCCAGTGCCACGGATACCCAAGATTCTCAATTGCAATTTTAGCTGGTGTATCAATGACACTCATTATAGATGTAATAGTTTGATCACATCTACCCGCCCATTCTTCTATTTCAGTCACCTCTGCATTTCGTTTGTTACCTTCAAGGTGTAAAATCCAGGCTCTGGGTAACAGTGGCGAAGTCCTCTCAATGATACGCTTTGCTGCATCACAAAACCCAGCTCTCTCATTCTCCTCAACAGCCCCGGCCTTTTTATCCAAAGGAAGATGAACGGTATAGCCACAGTCGCTTTCTAACCCTAAATCCGCAAGCTTTTTTATCTCCTCCGGAGAGGGAATATTAGAAATTTCGGGTGATTCAAAAAGTACAAGCTCGATATCATCGACCTGTGGTGTTAACCACCGGGCATTTGGCAGTATGTTATCGGGTATAATATAAGAAGTTGTGCCAAGCAAAAACGGGTATCGTTTGTTTTCGTTCATCCTAACACTCTACACCTTTGCGCGCCTGCACTCCAGCAGTATAATAATGTTTAACTTCTTTCATTTCAGTCACAAGGTCAGCTTCATCAATCAAGTCCTGAGGCGCATAGCGGCCGGTAACAACCACCTCACAATCCGGCTTTCTGTTTCTTATAATGTCAATTAACTGGTTTACTGTAAACAGTTTATAATAGAGTGCAATATTTGCCTCATCAAGGATTACAATCTTATATTCTCCCAATTGCAAAATTTCCCTGAGTTCATTGAGTCCCTTCTGTGCAACTTCAATATCCTCTTTTTGGGCTTCCCGCTCAATGAAACACCCTCTTCCATACTGTTTTATTGTAATAAGATCGCTATATCTCTCAAGTGCTCCTATTTCACTATACTTCATTCCTTTTACAAATTGTGCAAAAAGAACTGGCAGACCTGCACCCGCAGCACGAATCGCCAAACCGATAGATGCAGTTGTTTTTCCTTTACCATTACCTGTATAAACCTGAAGATACCCTTTCATAACCATCCCTTATAGGTTATATGATCAATTAACTATTTTTTTTACAAAGTAAAATTAACTGTATATGAGCCTCTCCTGCTGACAAATCCCGATATCCCAGTCTTTGCCATAGATAGCGTGCGCCAATTGATTAAGTGCAAACCCGGCTCGTGGTCCTGCGCGCCCCAAAAGCTTAGAACTAAAATGTATAGTCTCAGGGACATATTCATCCAGATACTTTTTAAATTCAGAAACATTCTCAAACAGATTATCTATACATAATGATCGGCATTTTTTACATTTTGAAATCAAAAATAACTCTGGTTTGTCCCTTGTAATCATACTGATCATATTGTTATTTTTTGCATGTAAAAATTTATTCCGCCCTGCATTTGTGCAGCCAAGAAATCCTACAGAAGCAGCAACAGGACACGAAAACCATGAAGGGCATTCTATATTGCACAGATAACAAACCCTCCTTGAGCCAAGAGTTTTTGCCTGTTCTTTGATTGAATGAATTTGAACTTCCAATTGTGAAGCCAGTAAATTCGCATTATATGAGCCATTTACGAGCTCACCAATGAATCGTATGGCATGGGGTGCCTCATAAACCGCATGGAACTTGAGACAGGCAGTCCTAACACCTGATAAACCGATCTGCTGAAGCAGAGGCTTATGAAGTGAAGTTCCAATGACAAGGTCGGGGTGAAAAGATAGTATAGCTTCTGCACAGCAGTTGCTGAATCCACCAACAGATGGAATGTCAGCTACAGTTACTGGCCAATCACAGAAATCGGTCCTTGCAACCAATGCATGCCCAAAGCCTATCGCACAAAGTGTTTCGGTAACCGATGGCGCCAGAGAGACTATTTTTATGGTTGATAGATTCATATCTAAACCCCTCTACTTACCAGTAACAGCCAGCTGACAGCCAATAGAAAGGAAAGTATTGCTACGGAAAACAAAACTGCATTGGCCCTAACAATATCGTTTAACGACAAAGTCCTGAGAGGATCTCCGAGAAAAGGCTTTTGTGACACAATTCCACCGTAAGTAGAGGTTCCACCCAACTGAATTCCAAGCGCCCCGGCAACTGCCGATTCGCCGTGAGCTGAATTAGGGCTCTCATGCTTATGTCTGTCTCGTTTCATTATTATAAACGATCGCCATCCATTAAGTCCACAACACAGAGAGGCAACTGGTATAAGTAGAAATCCGGTAAGGCGTGCAGGAATAAAGTTAAGCAGGTCATCAATTTTTGCCGCACAGGTACCAAAGCTTTTATAACGTTCATTTTTGTAACCGATCATCGAATCCATTGTACTTACTGCTTTATAGATAAGGCAAAGTATCGGTCCCCCTATAGCAAGATAGAACAGTGGAGCAATTATTCCATCGGTGATATTTTCTCCAACGGTTTCCACAGAGGCCCTTACGATTTGTTCTTCATTAAGATTCACGGTGTCTCTTCCTACTATCATTGAAAGTTGAGTACGGGCGCTTAGCAGATCCCCTGCCTTGAGATATTTAAGCACAAGTAGTGATTCCTTTGATAGTGAACGTGCAGAAAGGCAAAAGAACCCGAGTATCGATTCAATTGCTATTGTCAGGAATGGAGAGATGAACTGTCCAATCTTTATCAACAAAAAAGACAGTACTAAAACACAGCAGATTACAATTACCGTTAATAAAACCCCACATAGAAACTCTTTGCGGGAAGTCTGTCCATTAGGATATAATTTCTTCTCAAGAAAGAGAATAAGTGACCCAATCCACCTAACCGGATGAGGTAGCCAACGTGGATCACCTACCAAGAGATCCAGAAGAAAGGCTATTGTCAGACTTAATGGGTGCATTTCAGTTGTTCGTCCTGTTTGAAACACTGATGATTTCATATATCTTTGGAATATCCAGAGTTTCCCTGCAAACAGCTGCCAATCTATTGATTTGTGCCTCAAAGGTCACGCTCCGATCATCTGCAGAGATATCAATGGGCATAAGTCCCTTAAGACGTCGTAATTTATTAATTACGTTGCACACTATTTTACCTGAATCAAACAAACCATGAACATACGATCCGGATACCCTTCCGGTTTTATCTGTGATGCCACTTACATATTCTGTTCCATCTTTATCGTATGATACTGTGAAGGGGCAAGAGCCACTGCCAAAAGTACTTTCACCCATGTGTATTTCATAGCCTTTAGCCAAATACGCGTCCAAGCCATCAAAGAGTGCGTTTTGATCACCGAAGACCTTTACATCGATCTGAGCGGTCCTCTTTTCAGGCAGGAATCCGGTCTCCATATCCAGCAGTTTAAGCCCTGTTTCAAATTGTACAGAAGATTCAACCTGATGTTCATCTTTAATACAGTTTCCAAGCATCTGAAAACCTCCACAGACACCTAAAACAGCTCCACCATTGTTAGTAAACGATATAATCGATTCAGCAACCCCGTTTTTTTTAATAGCTCTGAGATCACTTACGGTCGCTTTAGTCCCGGGCAGTATCAGCAGGTCCGGATTTCCGATCTTTTCTGCCCTGCTACACCACCGGACCGCAACACCAGGAACATGTTCAAGTGGTAAAAAGTCCGTAAAGTTTGAAACATGTGGGAGACGAATGATACATATATCGATCTCCTTTTTTACATCGTTTTTACTATGAAACCATTCAGTAACACCATCCTCATCGTCTATTGAATGATCTAACCATGGAATAACCCCAAGAGTTGGGATTTTAGTAATCTGTGTTAGTTGATCTAAACCTGGTTTAAGAAGCTCAACATCACCCCTGAATTTATTTATAATAAAACCTTTAACTCTCTGCCGTTCATAGGGTTCAAGAAGCTGAACAGTTCCGACCAGTGATGCAAAAACACCACCCCTGTCGATATCGCCAACAATCACTACAGGAGCATCTGCCATTTGAGCCATGCCCATATTCACGATATCATTTTTTTTTAGGTTGATCTCTGCCGGACTACCAGCCCCTTCAATAATCATTACCTCAAACTCGTTTGAGATCGAACGGTAACACTCTCGTACTGTATCTCTCAGTTTATCTCGTGTTTGGTGCCAGTCGCAGGCATGCATAGTAAATGAAGGCTTACCGTTCAAGACAACCTGAGCACCTGTATCGCTTGACGGCTTTAATAATACCGGGTTCATGCGTACATCTGGTGCAAGTCCTGCAGCATAGGCCTGGACAACCTGTGCGCGCCCCATCTCCATCCCCTCTGTGGTTACAAATGAGTTATTGGACATGTTCTGTGCCTTGAAAGGAGCAACCTTGAATCCATCCTGAAAAAGAATACGACAAAGGGCTGCTGCAATGAGCGATTTACCGCTGGAACTTGCGGTACCCTGGATCATCAAGCTCTTAGTTTTCATCATACATCCTACATCAAGTATCGTTTTTTTTGTCTTGCAAGAATAACCAGAAAAAATGGTCCACCTAATAGCGATGTTATTATGCCCACAGGTATTTCAGTTGGTGGTGCAATTGATCTTGCAAGAGTATCAGCAAGAACAAGAAAAGAACCGCCAAGGAGAAACGAGCACAGCGATAATAGCCGGTGCCTTATTCCTGGTAATATCATCCTGCAAACGTGAGGTGCAATTATCCCAATAAAACCGATCGGTCCGCATGCTGCTACAATTCCACCTACTGCCACTGCTGTTGAAATAATTAATATATTCCTGCTCAGCTTTACATTTATTCCCCTCGAATGAGCAATTTCTTCACCAGTAAGAAATTGATCGAGTCTTGGAGTAAATAACACTGTAATACCCAGAAATACGCTCAAAGGTGCAAGCATCAGCAACAATAGCGAATAACTTACACCATCTACCCCACCCATTATCCAGCGCAGTATTTGAAAAGATTTATGTATTCCGCCAATCATATGTATAAACATAATTAACCCTGAACAGAGTGTTGCCACAACGACTCCAGCTAAAAGGAGTGTGCTGGAGTTGCTTTCTCTTGTCCAGGCGAAAGCACAGATAATAAGAATGGAACCCACAGCTCCAGCAAAAGCTCCTAATGTTATTATTGACAATCCCAAAAGAGATCCGGCAAGACCTGCGACAATACAAAGCGCTGCTCCCAGTGATGCACCACTTGATACTCCCAGAATATGCGGACAAGCAAGGGGGTTTCTAAAAACCGCCTGATAGATCATACCGGCAACAGCCAGTCCCCCACCTGCAAAAAACGCCGTCAGAGTTCTGGGTACCCTTATGGAGAGAAATATATAGCGGAGATCGTCATTTTGAAAAATATCCAATGGAGATATCCACCTGATTCCAATACCGGGGCACACAAAAAGAGTTGTTAGCCCAATGAGCAAAAGGAGTGGAACAACTACCGAGGGCCTTTTTATAGTTGACATGTTAACCCCCAGGCCCCGAAAGCCTGAACATCTTCATCTATACATTGGTATTCTTTAAAACTTACTCCAAATATTCTATCAAGTATATTTGGACACTGCTCCTTGAATTCCTCAGTAGTTCCACTAAAAACAACATAACCATTCAATAGCGCACACACATGGGTACAATGAATAAGCGCGATATTTATGTCGTGCGTTATCATTACTATAGATAGTTCTCGTTGGTTTTGTATCCGGCTCAGCGCATCGAAAAAGAGTCGTTCATGAGCAGGGTCAAGATAAGTGGTTGGTTCATCAAGCAGAAGAAGTGGAGTATGTTGTGCAACACTTCCTGCCAGAAGTACTCTTTGAAGTTCTCCGCCGCTAAGCGTGCTCATCAATCTTTTTTCAAGGTGTATAATGTCACAAAGTTCCATTGCTTCTGCAACAGCATCACGGTCATCCTTGGAAGCCATACCGAAAACACCCATAAGGCTGTATCTTCCAAGCATCACAAAATCCTGCACCGTGTAGGGAATTACACCATCTGGTTTTTGCGGCACATAGCCGATAGTACGAGCCCTTTTCTTTGGTGAAATTTGTGTAAGGTTCATACCATCAACAATGATTTCACCTCGTTTAGTATTCAAAATTCCGGCAGCAAGCTTTATCAAAGTAGATTTGCCCGTCCCATTACGGCCGATAACAGCCCACTTCTCTCCTCTTTCTACACTAAAAAATACTCCTTTGAGCACCTCCTGATCCCCATAACCAGCATATATACTATTTAATTGTAAAATCTTCTGCTGTGATGATTTCATTTTTACCTGGTTACCTGTTCATTACTGTACTATTGAGCAATTATCTTTCTGATATCTTCCAGAAGTAGAAGCATCCTCGGTCCCGGAATTGTTGCATAATCATTTGAAAGGCAGAACACATTGTTATTTCTGACTGCGGGTAATCTCGTAAATGAGCTCCAGTCATTGATAAGCATATCACATGAATACTCGCCCATAGATGACGCTATGTCTATTATAATATCTGGTTCCAAAGAGAGAATTCCTTCAGGAGAAAGACGCGGATAGTTTGGACTCCTTGAAAAGAAAGCATTCACCCCTCCTGCAGCTTCAACCAGATCATTGTAAAAAGTGCTTTTCCCAGCGGCAAAAACGCTTCCAACCCTGCCCGCACCGGGGTTATCTCTTCCCACACATATAAGAACCTTTGGTGCTGAATGTACACTGTTTCCATCATCAGGAACTTTGTCTGCAAATAAACCTATGAGACTGTCAGATGCCGATTTTACACCACAGTGTCTGCCTATGATTGCAAATGAACTGCATATTGCTGATATCGAATAGTTCTCAACTACAAGAGTCGTTATGCTGAACCGCTCAAGGTATATTCTCTGCTTTTCGTGTTCACCGGTCAGTATCACTACATCCGGTTTAAGAGAAATAATCCTCTCAAGGTTAGCATCAGCATAGCCACCGATCTTCTCAATACCTTCAGTTTGAGGCGGATGTTTACAATAGCTTGTCACACCTATTACCCGATCACCCAGCCCAAGTGCAAAAAGAGTTTCTGTAATACTGGGAGCAAGAGAAATGATTCTTTGAGGATTCTGCGATGGCATATTCTCTGGTTTACCACATCCAAAAAAAAGAATACAATTCACTATAGTTGTTACAATCAAAATTGTAAGTAATCTCATACACATCCCTGCAAAGGACAGGTTAGCATCACGCCAACCTATTCTCAAATAGTTATCTTACAACGACAAAGCTTGACGGAGGCAGACAGCGATTATTCTTAACAGTTGATCCTACTTGCTGATTATCCCTAAAAATCCGAATTCCCATCTCCTGAGGATCTCTCTCTCCTACATACAGCAAATCGGTTGTTTTATCATAATATACCCCCCCATAAGCATCGATTACGTCTGGTAGAACAGATACTATAGCACCAGTTTCCATATCGATTTCGAGAACCTGAACATTTTGCCAACCGACATAGTTTGTAATATAGAAACGGCTCCCCTCTTTGTGTACTATAAAATTAGGGCTTCCACCGAGAGCATTTTCATCGATAATTGCTGTAACCTCTTTTGTTGTCAGATCAACTCTTTCGACAGCTCCATCTCCGGTACTAAAAGCACTACCAGGATTGGATATATACAAAGCGCCATCGCTGTATGCCATTGAGTACCCATTTTTGAATTGAAGAGGAATTGTATCGACAATTTCATCAGTATAAGTATCGATTTTTAGTAGAAGAGTTGGTGCACCGGGATTAAACCCGTTTCGTCTCTGAAGCAATACATAAAGATTTGACCCCACCAGCTCCATATCACCAGCATTTGGCGAAGTGTTGCTATCAGGAAGAAATGTGTAGCGGGATATGTCGATATTTTTGGTAATCTCACCTATTGAGGGATTAAAAACTGTAATCTTCGGTTCATTATTATTTGAGATATAGGCCTTTTCCTCGCTAAGAAACACCATATCCTGAGGATTCCAGTCTCTTCCCAAATTTATTTGATAAACAACACTTGCTGAACCGGTCGTTTGGGGATCAAGTTTGAGGATATTATCAGCCCCCATTCTTTCAAGCACATAGAGCTTACCGTTAAAAGAGCGAAGAACAGCATCACTGTATACATGAAGCTCAAAGGGAGTAATCGTTTCATTTTCCAATGACATGCTTCGTACAATACCAGACTGAAAATCAGATTGCATGATAAACATTACACCAGGATTAATGTTTGAACTGTCCCGGGTTGAATCAGCTGGACTATCACTATCAGTGTTTGAACTGTCCTGGGTTGAGTCGGCTGGACTATCTGTATCAGTGTTTGAACTGTCCTGGGTTGAGTCGGCTGGACTATCTGTATCAGTGCTTGAACTGTCCTGGGTTGAGTCGGCTGGACTATCTGTATCAGTGCTTGATCTGTCCTGGGTTGAGTCGACCGGATTATTTGCACAACCGATGCACAAAACCGTACAAATTATTAGAGTTACAAATAATAGACAATATCTACCCTTTAACATCATTAACCCCCCATTTAATTAAATTTTTTTTGCTTGTTTATTACAAGTAAACACCTATAGTGAAATTCCACTCATTAGCAGGAAAAAGTGTCCAGGAGTAACCACTTTCCGTAGTTTGCAACATGTCTTCATATCTCAAGTATTTTCTGTTAAAATTAATAATTGACATATTAATCTCAAACTGAGTAGCGGGCTTCCAGAAAATAGCAGCATTGTGAAATATTATTCCCGACTGACCAGCTGTTTTGTCGGGTACACGCTTTATATTTGCATAGTCTCTGAAAAAAAATGATTTATAATCGGACCAGTACTGAATTTTTAGTTTTTCTACAGGTTTCAAAGTCAATTTTGCGATCCCACTAAAATTAGGTTCATTGGGGACCATATTACCATAATAGTTGTAGAGTCTGGTACGGTTTTCAACATTTTGAATAGTCGCCTTTACTTCTGCTTTTAATAAATCTAAAGGTTTATACCAAGATGATACTTCTATACCTGAAGACAGAACTCGTCCCATATTTACAGGTTTAGTCATATTCCCATCATTCAACAGCACAATCCCATTCTTAATTTCATTTCTGAAAAACACTGACTCGAAAAAAAATCTTTCACCAAGATAACGACCTCCTGCTTCAAATGATAATCCAGTTTCTTCTTTAAGGTCAGGATTAGGTAACACAGCTCCATTGCTACCAAATTTTTCACGTAAAGAAGGTACATGGCTGAACCGTGCAGCATTGAAATAAATTACCGAACTATGGAAAGGCCTAAAATGTAACCCAGTACTTAATGACCAGGGATAGTCCACAGTAACACTGGGTTGTATAGTCATTTCAAAAGCTCTGTTATACCCTCCATCGGTGGAACTTCTTAGCCCCTTTAAACTACCCCCAGTGGATACCCCAAACTCCCTTTTTCCAATCGGAATAGTCAGATTAAGATTTTTAGCCAGAGTTGCTTCTTGTGAGCTGCCCGGCCAGTCACCGCGCGGAAAACTGGTAACCTCTGTATTAGTCAGTATTTGAGAATGTTTTCCATGAAGCGAAATCTGTGCAGCGAAATTATCGGTAAAAACAATATCTGAAACACATGAAAGGTTTATCACATGAAGATCTGTTTCTGATAAGCCCTGTCCATTGCGAACAGAAGTAATTCCGCCATGAGATGTACCCATACTTTCATCAAGACTTGTCCAAAAAGTTCTTGAGCTCCAGCGTATATAGCCCGCCTCGGGTGTAAAAAGAAAAGTTGAAGTCCTATGGGTTTCATCACTCTTCAAAACTGCGTTTAACGTAATATTCTCTCTTCCGTGGTTTGCAGTTCTATTGACAGCTCCCTCCTCGGCAGGGATTCCGGATTCAGAAGTAGAGTAGGAAATCCCGGTTATAAGAGTTCTATCATTGAAAATATTTATTGATGGATGCGCTCTTGCTTCGAAACGAGAGTAGTGATGGTTTTTAACTGTTTCAATTCTGTCATCATCAGGGTTATGCGGCGTTCTATTTCTATCCATATAGGGCCAGTTGTTTTCTGATCCCGTATATTCTACTGAGCCAAAGAGGTTAAGGTGATTATTAAAAGGTGAAGATACTTCAACATGGTAATTTTTAAACCCGTAAGCCCCACGTGAAGTTCGGGAATTAACACTATGTTCATCTGTCTCCCTTTTACTTCTTATATTAATTACACCCCCCAGAGCATTACCTCCAAATTTTCCTGGTGTAATACCTTTATAGATCTCAATTTCCCCGATTCGCTCTGAGCTGATCGCACCAAGGTCAACTGCTCCACCCATCGCTGAGTTGAGCGGAATGCCATCAAGCAATACAAGCACCCTTCCTCCCTGAACACCCCTCATAGATACAGTCTGAAAGCTTCCCACTCCTCCATACCTGCGGGTCTGAACACCTGTTTGTTCAGCGATTACATCTGCAACACTTTTTGTAGTCCCCTGCCACTCCTCTGGTTTTATAATAGTATATGACTGGGTTTTCTCAAGTAACTCCTGACGCCTTCTTGCGGTAACAACTACCTCTTCAAGCTCAAAACTATCAACACTTTGATCTTGGGAAACCATAGAGTTCAGGTATTTATCATCGGATTGTAAAATTAATGATGAATCTTGTGTGCAGACTTTAATGCTGTGCGTTTCTTCACCTGCAAATGCCAAAGTGCAATACAGCGCTAAAAGAGCATGTAGCTTACGCACTCCGTGTGAAAACGAAAATAGTAGCAAATCAGTTTGGAACCTTTCTGAACTTTTTTCCTGAAAGCTCAAAAATTTAAGTATCCACTCAGGTAGGTCTCCTGGCTCTCCCGGTACTGTCGCCTTCCCGCTTTTAAAAACAGTGGCTATGATTTGACAGCCCCCGGCAAAATTGCCGGTAATGGGATTACAGTGGCAGGACCGCTTCGGATTTTAACCGAATTCCCTGGCACCTGAAGTGTATTGGTATTCTTAAGTCAAATAATATAGTTTCGAACTTTGATTTGTGCAATAATCTTTTATACAATAAGTGCTTGTTTATATATTTTAGATAAATAACCCAAAATGTAAGGAATGATAGTATGAATAATTATGCTTTTACTATGCAATTGTCTGTACGGGATTATGAGTGTGACCTTCAGGGTATTGTGAATAATTCAGTATACCAAAATTATCTTGAGCACGTCAGACACGAGTACATAAAAAGTATCGGAATCAATTTCAAAGATTATGCAATGAAAGGAATTAATTTCGTTGTATTACGCGTGGAGCTTGACTATAAATTTCCTCTCAGCAGCGGTGACACATTTTGGGTGGGAATTAATATGTATAAAGCATCAGAATTAAAAATTGGTTTTCAGCAGGATATTTTTAGACTAAATGACAACAAGCCGGTTTTAAAGGGAAAGGTCCTGGCTACTGCTCTGAATACACGTGGGAGACCGGAGATACCTTCGGAGGTTAAAGAATATTTCGAAGCCTAAACATGTTGGCCCAAAAGTCTTTTACTCGAACCGGCAGATCATAAGAAAGAATCTCTGATTATCGTATTCATAGACACCATTACCAGTGTGTTCGAAAGGTAATGAACGTTTATAAGTATGTTCTTGAAGGCTGTGTCATGGTCAACATCCTTGATTCCTAAAAAATCCACTGTAGCACTACCTTCTCTTGGTGCTAATTCTTTTAGTCTACGCTTGAACTGTAAAAATGAATTGTAAAATCGCCCTTGGCAGAATCTTCCCAAGTCTGAACTAATAATTTATGTACTGGTTTAAAAAAGGATCAGGTTCCAAAACAGGATTATTATCAGCATAAAGCATCATTTGAATTATCCAGAATGTTTAATCTGAATTTCTCCTCACCAATCTCTCATAAGCATCATAAACAGTTCCACTGAAACCGCTAAAAACAAGTTCATCAACTATAGTTCTGTATCCAACCCCAAACTCATTATTACTTTCATCATAAACTAAAACATATTCATTCTTCCTGAATACAATCCACATCGCTGTTTCATTACCTTCAATGTCAATCAGAGGTGCCTTCTCAGGAGTTACCAAGTACTGCTTTATATCATCTTTATAGACTGAGTTGACCTTAAGTTCTTCAATCAACTTAGCTTCTACTTCAGCTGCTTCCATCTACAACCTTTTCAAAAAAAATATTCTTACGGTTTGCATTAAAATGTTACTACTGAACTCCCAATATTTTCTTTCCCGTTTCAATCTGCTCTTTTACACTATCCCAACCCGTACCACCCTTTACAGTGCGATAGGAAATAGCATCTTTCCATGAATAGAGTTTTTCAACATCTTCACCAAAAAGATCGCTGTACTCTTTCAGTTTTTCGACAGGAAGTTCAATAAGTGTAAGGTCATTTTCAACACAGTAGCCAACAACTTTTCCAATTACTTTGTGTGCCTGTCTGAATGGCATGCCTTTTCTTACCAGATAATCAGCCATGTCTGTAGCAAGAAGAAATGGGTCAAGATCTTTTTCGATTCGTTCCTGGCAAACTGAAAGCGTAAGAAGTACCTGAGAGAATACTTTTACTACCATTTGAAGTTGAAACACACTGTCAAACAGAGGTTCCTTATCTTCCTGAAGGTCCTTATAGTAGGTAAGTCCAACACCTTTTAAAGTAGTTACAAACCGTACATAATTACCTACAAATCGTCCACTTTTACCTCTGAGAAGTTCCAGTGAATCGGGATTTTTCTTCTGGGGCATCATGCTTGACCCCGTTGACCAGGCGTCATCAAGCTCAATAAAACCAAACTCTTTAGATGACCAAATAATAAGATCTTCAGCGTAGCGACTGATATGTACACCTACAGAAGCAAATACCGAAAGCGTTTCAAGCAAAAAATCTCTCGAACTCACCATATCTACACTATTTTTAGAGATCTCAGAAAAACCCAGTTCCTTTGCAATGCTATCCCGATCAACCGAAAATCCACTTCCTGCAAGAGCTCCTGAACCGAGAGGTAAAATGTCGGTAGATTTAATCGCATGCCCTATTCTACTTTTCTCACGCTCAAGGAGAAAGAAAAAGGACATCCAGTAATGAGAAAGAAGGATAGGCTGCGCCTGCTGAAGATGGGTAAAACCAGGAACTATCACACCATAATCCTCTTGTGCCCTGTGTAGGATTGATCCTTGCAACTCCAACAATCCCTCATTAATTTCTTTTAGTGCCTTTTTGGTATATAGCCGTGTATCGGTAATAACCTGATCATTTCTTGAGCGACCAGTATGCAGCCTCTCGCCTGCTGAGCCAACTTTCTCGACTAAAAGTCGCTCAACAGCCATATGGATATCCTCGTCAGAGTGAAGAAAAGTGACCTTACCTTCTTTATACTCTTTTAAAATTTCTCTAAGTCCATCTATAACTTTAACCCGTTCCTCCTCACTGAACACGCCAATTTTTTTTAAAGCATTGGCCCAGGCAATACTACCTGTTATATCCTCTTCAATGAGTTTTTTATCAAAGGGAAGCGAATTATTGAATTCTTCCATAAGTTTATCTGAAGGTTTTTTAAAACGTCCATCCCACATCTTCATTTCAATATACTCCTGATTTTTCGGATTGCAGGTTTAATGAAGAGCCCAAAACTACATTCGAATGTATAAAATAAATGGATGCACTCTAAAGATTGCAGAGTTTTATTAGAAACAACTATTAAAGTAACTATTCTTTGGATTTTGCAAGACTTAGGAAGGTCAAAACCCCTTCATTGCTTATATCATCCTAAAAAAAATTAAACAGAAATCCCCTTGATATTCATCTGCAAATTAGTCTTTCCGTTCCATTTGTTCTCTTCAAGGGTAAAAGCCACTTGCAATGATGAGCTGTTGCATACTTCTGAGATTCGCTCACCTAAATTAAACCCAATGGCATCCATAACAACCCCGCTGTCAGTAAGTGACATTTTTAAATGGTTCTGTCCTACAACTCTTGGTGCATAGCGATGTTTTAAATCTTTGCACAACAAAACAGGACGCATATTACCAGGGCCAAATGGTCCCATTTGCTTCATTATTCTGAAAAGTTTTGGTGTAAGTGAAGCTACAGACACTTCAGTGTCAGCCTGAACTTTTCTTATAAGATCATCTTCAGTAAGCTTCTCCTGTACAACGCTGTTAAATTTTTCCCTGAATTGCTCGATTCGGTCCCATTGTACACTGAGGCCCGCAGCTGCTGCATGTCCGCCGAAACTTGTTAATATATCACTGCAACCACTAAGGGCATCAAGTAAGTGGAGTCCAGGAATACTTCTTCCTGAGCCTCTTGCAACCCCGTCGGGACCCATTGAGAGCAGGATAGCGGGTCGATGAAAACGTTCAACCATTTTAGATGCTACAATCCCTATTACCCCCACATGCCACTCAGGATGCCCCACGACAATCACAAAGTCTTTATCACTTCTGCAGTTGTTTTCCACCCACAACGACGCTTCCTGTGCAACTTTAGTATCAAGAGCACGCCGCTCCCTGTTTGCTTCCCTTAGTTCACAGGCATAATTTTTTGCTATGCTGGGATCATCTGTTAAAAGGAGTTCTACGCCCCTGCGAGGATCTCCAAGACGTCCAACAGCATTTATACATGGAGCGATTTGAAAAACAACTTCACCTGTGGAAATTCTCTTTCCCTCAAGATTCTGTGCACTGATAAGAGCTTTCAATCCTATATTAGTGGTTTTTGAAAGCTGATCAAAACCAAGTGAAGCGATAACTCTGTTTTCACCAATCAGCGGAACAATATCTGCAGCAGTTCCCAGAGAAGCAAGGTCCAAAAATGGCATCCATAACTGCTCACCTCTGCCACTTTTCTCTCCAAGAGCCTGAGCAAGCTTAAGAGTAACCCCAACTCCAGCAAGGTTCTTATCGGGATAATTACACTCAGGGAGTTTTTGATCAATAACAGCAACAGCAGAAGGAAGCTTTTCTTTAGGCTCGTGATGGTCAGTAATTATACAATCGACGCCAAGAATGGATGCTAAATGTATCTCTTTTAAAGCGGTGATACCACAATCCACAGTAATAATCAGTTTTGCACCTTTTTCAGCAATGTGCCTGACACTGTTTTCTGTTATCCCATAGCCATCGACAAGCCTGTTTGGCAGGTAGTAATCACAATTGGCCTCAAGCAAACGCAAAACCCTAACCAAAAGCACTGTCGAAGTAACACCATCAACATCATAATCGCCATAAACCACAATTTTCTCTCTGGTTTTGATAGCTTCCATTATGCGATCAACAGCCTTTTCCATCTGCTTAAAGAGGAACGGATCATGGAAGTGCGATATTTGTGGTCTGAAAAAATTTTTACAACTATTAAAGGTAGTAAGATTACGTCCTACAAGAATAGTAGCAACCGAAAGAGGGACATTGAGTTCTTTTGCCAACAATTTAGCACTAAGGGGATCTGCCTGCTTAAGGCAAATCCTCTCACGCGCAGCTTTTAACCCATTCATGATACCTTTGCCCCGCTACTTACATCTTTGTGCGGTCCCACAAGTACCAGGGATCCATCTTTGTCTTTTGCGGCCAGCAGCATGCCCTGAGACTGAAGTCCAAATATTTTAGCGGGTTTAAGATTAGACACGGCAACTACCAGTTTTCCGGGCAGGTCATCGGGGCTGTAACTCTGTGCAATACCTGCAACGATCTGTCGTTTCTGGTCTCCCATTTCCACCTGTAAACACAAAAGTTTATTGGATTTTTTTACTTTCTGTGCAGAAATAATTTTAGCCACTCGTAAATCCACAGAAAAGAAGGAATCTATATCTATTAAGCCTTCTTCATTAACTTCTTCCTTGGACCGATTAATTGTTGCACCTGAGAAGAGCTTTTCCAGATCTTTGCTCTCCAGTGGTTTTACCAGTTTTTCTGTTGCTGCGAGTTTACAGTTTCTCAATGAAAAATGATAATCATCCCACTTTAAGCTTAAACCAAAAAGGGTTTCTATTTTTTTGCTTAATTCAGGCATTACAGGTTTAAGGAATACAAACAGTGCCTTAATCAGATTAGAGCACGTTACCATAACAGAGCCAGCAGCCTCTTTGTCTGTTTTAATAAGTTCCCAGGGCTTGCTATCCTGATAGTACTTATTTCCAAGTGATCCAAGAGCATGTATAGTTTCGATGACTACTTTAAAATCACAGCTCTCATATGCATCATTTATCTTTTTTGCCGCATCCTCAACAGCATCAGCTATCTGATTATCCCAGGAAACATCTGGTATAGTGGAATCAAAATAACGTTCACAAAATACAATAGTTCTATGGTGAAGATTACCGATGTTGTTAGCAAGTGTGGTATTAACACGGCTGATCAGTTCGTCTTGATTAAGATCTATATCTGCAGTTGTTGGCGAAAGTTTTGCCCCATAGTAGAAGCGAAGAAACTCTGAAGCCTGGGGGTGAGTCATTTTTTTAAGAAATTCACGAGCCAGAATAAAAGTCCCCCGTGACTTGGACATCTTTTCGCCCTCAATATTTAAAAACCCATGCACACGAATACTTGAGGGTAGAGAAAACCCTGCACTTTCCAGCATCACCGGCCAGAACAATGCGTGAAAGTAAACTATATCTTTTCCTATAAAATGAACTATTTCAGAATTACTATCTTTTCCCCAGAACTCCTCAACAGATCTGTTGTTATCTTTACACCACTTATCTGTAGAAGAGAGATAGCCTATAGGAGCATCAAGCCACACATAAAAATATTTATTAACGGTATCTGGTATTTTGAAACCAAAATAGGGCCCATCACGGGATATACACCACTCCCTTAGGCCTTCATCAATCCATGTTTTGACAAAATTTCTCATATCCTCCTGCAGTACCCCTGGCGAGGATATATACTGTTTCAAAAACTCCTCTTTTTTTCCTAACTGTACGTAGAAGTGCTTTGAAGTTTTCATTACGGGTTCATTACCACAAATAAAACATTGGGGGTTTTTAAGATCTGAAGGTTCGTACGCTGCACCACACTCTTCACATACATCACCATACTGATTTGGCGCGCCACATTTGGGGCAGGTACCAACCACAAAGCGATCTGGCAAGAATCGTTTATCGTTTTCGCAATAATACTGGCTAATCTCTCGCTGCTCTACCAGATTATTATCACAAAGACTCTTATACACCAACTCAGCGTACTGTCGGTTTTCTTGAGAATTGGTGGTATAAAAGATATCAAAGCTGATATTAAAACCGGCATAGTCCTGCACATGGTTTTTATATGCCCGTTCAATTAGCTTTTCTGGTGTAATTCCCTGACGTAATGCATTAAGTTCAATTGGTGTTCCATGGGTGTCATCAGCACACACATAAAGCACTTGCTGACCTTTTAGCCTTCTGAAGCGCACAAATATATCAGTCTGAACAACCTCAAGAAGGTGTCCTAAATGTATATCACCATTTGCATAGGGAAGAGCACTGGTTACAACAACTTTTTTTTGTGCCTCATTGGCTGGTGGCATATTCAAACGTTCCTTTCTTAATCTCCTCGGGGCCAAGCCAGGACTGTGTCCCGTCACTGAAATGAATTAAAGCTTTGCTTTGAAAAATATTTATATAATTTAATAGTCCCTGCTTACCATCAAGAGTAATACGACTCCCAATAGGGGGAAACTCTGCAAACATTTCAAGATAGGATTCATTTTCATAGCGTAAGCAACACAATAAACGGCCGCAATTACCTGATATTTTTGAAGGATTAAGTGCAAGTTGCTGATCTTTTGCCATTTGCGTTGTTATCTGCTCAAATTCTGTAAGAAAAGCACTGCAACACTGCTTACGACCACAGATCCCGCAGCCACTAATACGCTTTGCCTCATCTCTGACACCTATCTGACGAAGCTCAATCCTTGTACGGTAAACAGAAGCCAAATCTTTTACAAGCTCCCTGAAATCGACTCTCTGAGCAGCAGTAAAATAAAAGGTAATCTTGCTACCATCAAACTGAATCTCAACATCCACAAGCTTCATCTCAAGGTAATACTTTTTTATCTTCTCTCTACATACCTTAAATGCGGACTTTTCCTTCTCCTTATTTTTGAATAAAATTTCAATATCACCGGGAGAAGCCTTTTTTATGATGTTTCGTATCTCACCTTTATTACGTTTAAGTTTGACCAGTGAACCGATTAAGGACACTTTCCCTAAATCCTGTCCACGCTCAGCCTCAACCAGTACATAATCCCCTTCACTTATATCTATTTCATTGCGGTCACGATAGATAGCCTTACGCTCACCTTTAAACGCAATTTCAACTAATTTACTATTCTTTGCCATCAAATATCTCCATTAAAGAACATGCAAAATCTGATAAAATCATCGAACAGTTCCCCCTTACTCTAAGACCCATAAGTACATCCTGACACAATGCTACGACTCTTTCCACCTCTGAAGGAGAAACTGATGAAGGTAATTCGATTCGGTTTGAAGAATCTGTTTTAAAATAGTTTTCTGTATCTATATATTTATCTAAAAATGAAAAACGTAGTAATTGAAGTAAATAGTGAAAAAATCTCTCAAAATACGCTGCATCCCCACTTTGGGTCAACTCATCTATATCACTCACCACCTCAAACCAGTTACGTTCAATACAGTTTTTCCAAAAAAGGGAGACTTTTTCAATTATTTCACCTGGTGGATTATTTGCCAGCTCAAGAGACTGCCCCAAAGAGCCGGTGTGGATAAGAGAGTTGAGGGTTGGATCTGAAACCTCTATCGAAAGTCTCTGTGCAAGCTCGGAGCGCAAAATTTCAGGAGACAGAGCAGCAAAACGAAGCAGCTGGCATCTGGAAATAATAGTTGGTAGTACGGTATAATTCTTCTCTGCTATGAGAATAATAAGCGTATTATTGGGCGGTTCTTCCAGCGTTTTAAGCATAGTATTGGCAGATTCTTTTTTGAGCATATCAGCACCATCCATAATGGCGATATTAAGTCCCTTGCCAAGAGAGCCACGACCTATAGCATGAGTAATCTCACGCATCCATTCAACAGGAATCGAGGGAGGCGAGCCGAATTGCTGTGGTTTATAGGGATCGTTAATTCTGCTGGTAACACATTCTGAAAGATACTTCCATCCATTTTCATTGAGCTTGCCACTGGAACTGTGCTCTTTTTGCAAAGCTACGGGCATAATCACGTGAAGATCCTGGTGAGAGTATTTCAAAACCTTTTTGCATGAATCGCACTGATAGCAGGGACAATCCTCCTTGTTTTCACAAAGTAAGGCCATTGAGAACTCCAGTGCGGCTGCAAATGTACCCGTTCCGGTTTCACCACAGAAAAGATAGGCATGACCTAAGGATTCGCTTTCTGCAGCACTGGAAAGAACCTCTTTAATCCTGTCCTGTCCAACTACTTTTTTCCATTTTACAGATACCATGTTTCTATCCTGCAAATCTGTCATTTGGCTTATCTAAGCCATTCTGTTGGATTAAGTGTTTCAGAAGACTTACGTAGCTCAAAATGCAACTTTGAACCTTCTGCACTTCCCGACTCCCCTACTTTACCAAGAACTGTCCCGCTTTTTACCACCTTATCCTCCTGAACAGTTATTTCTCCCAGATGAGCATAAATGCTGATATAGCCCCCCTGATGCTCAACTATAACGAGTCTCCCAAGCCCTCTCATCCATCCGGTATAGGCAACGGTTCCTTCAGCAACACATTTTACATCTTTGCCTTTAGGAGCTTTTATACCTATGCCATTATTCATTATAACCGTTTGATAAATGGGATGAGTAATTTTCCCATATTCAGTTACTATCTCACCTTGCACAGGCCAGGGAAGTTTTCCTTTCAGTTCTTTGAACTCTGTTTCAACCCTTCTCTCAAGCTCCTCACGAGCCTGTTTGCGCCTGATATCGAGATTTTCAATCATGCCTTCAAGCTCTCTTTGAGCAGCCTCCAGCTCAGAGACGATTTGTGCAAAATCACTTTTTTCAGAGCGTATTTGCTCTAGCATCGCTCGCCTGGAAGCCTCTTCTTCAAGTAGAATCTGCTGCTCCTCTACCCTGGTTTCATAAAGCTCTTTAAGCTCAATCTGCCTGTTTTCCTGACTAATTCGCTTACGCTCTATAGAACTAACCATTTGCCTGATAGACTCAGCAAGCCTTCTGTCATAGTTATTCAATTCCTGGAGATATTTTATTTTATGCACAAACTCAACAGGCGATCTGGCTTTAAGCAGCACCTGTAGTACATTATATTCACCTCTCATATAGGCTCTTCGAAGCCTTCTGGCCATTAATTCCCGATTCTCTTCTAATTGCTCTTCGGCACTTCCCAGTGAATCACCTAACAGCTCTATTGTTACTGTAACCGTATCTATCTGCTCCGAGAGCATGTCTATGTAACTCTGAGATGCATCAATGTTTTTCTCAAGCTGCAGCAACCTGCTAAGATAATTCCCCTCTTGCTGCTGAAGTTTGGATAATTGCGTACGCCCTTTTTCAAGCTCTGCCTGAATGGAATCAAGTACAGTTTTTTTTTCAAGAATTTCACTTTCAAACTCCTGAATAGACTTCTGCTGCTCTTCCCTGTTTTGTCCGTAGGTGATAAAACCAACAAGAAGAGAAGAAATGAGCATTACACCAAAAATTTGCGTACAGCACTTAGACTTCCAAGCCAACCGAAAAAGACCCCTGTAAAAAGAATTATCAGGGGCAGAAAATCTAACCCCCAGTAAATAGGCAGGTGTGACAAACTTAATTTAGCAACATAAAGTGCCAGAATGCTAAATATTCCACCAATAAAACCCTGAAGCATACCCTCAAGTAAAAAAGGCATCTTTATAAATAGGTCTGTAGCGCCTACATATCGCATATTGCTAACAAGCTCTTTACGAGCATAGATAGTCAGTTTTATTGTATTAGAGATCATAGCATGAAGTGCTAGGGTTATAATTGCACCCATGATTATTGAGATTAGAAAAAAATGATCTCTTAAATTTTGAACGAAATCCAACCACTCCCGGGAATACTGAACCGTTTCAACTCCCTCAAATTGAGCTAGTATATTCTTTAACTCCGATGCACTTTCTGCACTATGGTATTCCTCATGAAGTGAAAGATCAATTGAAGCAGGAAATGGATTATCCTCCAGGGACTCTAAGATTTCGTCGCCGTAAATTGATTTAAACCGTTGCCACGCATCCTGCTTAGATACAAAAAACGCCTCTCTAACCTGAGGCATTGCTTTAAGTGTATCTAAAAGGCGTTGATTGTTTTTTGAATCTTCTGCGTAACTATCAAAAAGATATACCGCAATATCGGCCTGATTTTCAGAGCTGCGAAGAAGCGTGTCGATGTTTATCAGTCCCAGGGTAACAACACTAATGAGCAACATGGTAGCGGAAATAGTGAGAATCGAGACAAAAGTCATTAGTTTTGCCTTATAAAATCCTCTTATTGCTTCATATATAAAGTATAGAAGATTGCCCATTTCAGGAATAGTTCCATCCGGAAAAAATTGAAGGTATCAAATAGATTAAAACTGACTGTTTTACAACAGCCAGTTTATCCAAAACAGTTCTGTGCAGGTATTAGTTACCTGACTCTCAAAAACCCGGTTTCACCCACCTTCTTAACAGCAGCTTCAAGATTAGCACCTGAATTTTTATCGAATGTAATAACACCCGAGAGTCCCTGGTATCTATTGACATTGGCCAGCGACCGTTTAATCCTTTGTACATCACCACCAGATTCTTCAACTATTTTACTAACAATTAGCGCAGCATCATACCCAAGGGCTGCAAGTCTGCCAGGTTCTGAATTGTATTTCCCGCGATAGGAATTCTCAAATTCCTGCCAGCCACTATCTTCTCTATTGATTGGAAATGGCGTTGTGATGATAGCATCATTAACATAACGCCTTCCATCCTTTATAGTTCTTTCTGAATGCCATCCGCTCGAGCCAAGCATTTGGGTGCGCAAGCGGTGAAAAACAGCCTGGGGAGCAAGCATTACAACATCCTCCGATTCAACCGGCATAAACAAACCACCAATAGACAATGTAGAGTCCGCGTATTTTACACTGTCAGCCCGGCTCACCGAAGTAATCTCTGTTAAGTTTCCCTGATGCCGTGCTTTTTCCTGGAGTTTTCTTTTGATTAATGTTTTACGCAACTCCATGATATGAGGCGTAAAATCATGTATTCCCACATCAAAAAACTCCTCATGAACAACAGTAGCTCCAAGACGATTTAGCTCACTTTTAAAATGATCCGATATTACTGCTCCATAAGTATTGTTTGGTGCAATAATAGCAAATTCATTAATATTAAGATTCTCAACTGCATAACGGGCAATTTCACGCCCAAGCATTCCAACCGTTATATTCATCTGAAAAATATTATCACCAAGTCCGGCTATTCCATCATCAGAAGCTGTGGGAGTGAGCATAACAACATCTTTGTCCATAAACATTGAAGCACTGACAGTGGCATTATAGCTTAAAACCGGCCCTATCACAACAGGGACCTGATCCCTTAAAATGTCTCGGGATCTATGTGCTGTTTCAACCATATTACCTTTTGTATCGTAAGGAAGGAGTCTGATTTTTTGCCTGGATCGGTTATTATGCTGATCGATAGCAAGCTGCACTCCCTTTGAAATCTGATCCCCGATATCACTGTCTTCACCTGTAAGTGGTGCGAGCATACCCATCAGAATTTCCCCTTCAGAAACAGTGACTCCAAGACGGGGGATATCCTCTGCTATCTTTGAAAGATAGTCTGATTCAGGGAACCTGTTGCTGAACTCTTGTTTTATACTTCGCGCCCGTTCTGTTTGGCCTGCAGCGATCGCTTTTACGATCTGGTTATACCTTACAATTTCAAGGATTCTTGGGTGAAGTCTTCCCATAGAAACAACTCTGGATAACTCCCTGGCACTCATCTTTTCACTACATATGGCCTTTGTAGTAGCAATAATTGTAGAATCCAGCTCCGGATTAACCCCGCTTCCCAATGCTCCCGAAAAAGCTTCCAGCGCTCTATCGTAGGCCTCTTTCCTGACTTTAACAACTCCATCCAAATAGGCAATACGAGGTAAAAAGTCTGATCTGGGAAAACGGTCCTGGTACATACCCACAAGACGATCTACTGGTCCATATTCACCACTCCTAACATAGGCTTCTACAATCAGCGGCACCAGATATTCATTTTCAGGGTCCCTTCCGCTTCTGCGAAGATGCTCACGAATCAGACTTATAGTCGAATCATACTGAGCAGCACTGTAATACTCCATAGCCTGATTAAAAACATCGGAGCGCTCATTTGCAACTGAACTTATTAATGCTCCAAAAACGATTAAGATTGCGATTGTTCTTTTTTTCAGCATGATCAATTACTCCAGTACATATCTGCCAAATTCTAAAGTATCGAGAGAAGAAATATGTTTCTTTAAATTATCTGCATCAGAAAGGCTGCTACCTGACTGAGTTTTTGTGAAAACCGAGTCAGCTACAAATATAGGACACTTACACCTTAATGCAAGACTAATTGCATCACAGGGTCTGCATTCTATGAATTTTACCGATTTTTCAGTTAAAACCTGAAGACGAGCTAAAAATACCTGCTCAGAAAAATCATATACCACCACACGTGACAACGTTGCTCCGAGCTGTTCAATGACAATTTTAACCAGGTCGATGGTTAGTGGTTTCTGAGACTCGACCTGAAGCGACTGCATTGCTATAGCACTGGCCTCAAGGGGCCCTATAGGTACTGCTATCGACCTTGCCCCTCCACTTTCTTTTAATAGAATCAGAGGTGAGTTTTTTCCCGGATCAACCGCAAATGACGCGATTTCAACCTGTACCAACATGCTTTTTTATCCATTTTTCTTAATTTAATAGTATAACTGCTGATCTAAGAAAAATACACTCGATCATGACCTCACACCAGCAGTACGTTCAATTTAAATATACTTTATACCTTTTTGAAGAAAATAACGCCTGTACTGTCGCTCTAATTTTAGTAGTTTCCTCCCCTCCGCACCCGAACAATCCTCCGGCAAATCTCCAGCTCTGATTCGGCGGGCATACTCAAACAAAGGAAACAGGGAATGTGTACGCAGTCCTTCACTATTTTTAAAAAAATGCACCACAGGCATAAGAGTCACCTCTGCGGGACGAACTACCCTTTTACCTTCAGAGTTGAACCCGCACTCAATAGTAATCTGTGCAATTGCACTGAGCCGCTGGATAGAAAAGATCAATCCTGAAGAGGTTAGATTACCCAAAGAATATAATACAATTGCAGAGCGACCGTCTTTAGTCTTGTATCGCTCTACCGGATTAAGTATATGAGGATGATGCCCAATAATAATGTCTACACCTGCATCAAGAAGCCCATGAGCCCTTCTAATGATACGTTCAGGGGGATAAAATTCAAATTCAACACCCCAATGATTAGAGCAAATAATTAACTCTGCCCCCTGCTCCTTTGCTGATTCTATCTGCGCATAAATAAGACTGGGATCATACTGATTTTCATCTCATCAAGATAGTTACAGGTTGAAAGTATCCCCCGGGAAAATGAGTCGTTTATGTGATTATTTGCAATGGAAACGTGATCAAAAAAGCCGTAGCGCGTATCACCAAGAAGCGGTTTTGCATGATCAGCTGTAACAGAAAATCTCAGTAGTTTTTCAATAACATTGTCCGGATTTACCGCAAATTCCAGGTTAGCTATGGAATAATCACAATCAAACACAAAGGATCCTGTATGTGCCCACAACCCCTCTCCTCCCTTACCAATCAAATCTCTTCTGCACATTAAATCACCCACAGTTTTTAATACTATTTTTCTTGATTCTGTGAGTCGTTCATTCTTATTATCTGTAGCTACAGTCTTACTGAATATGTCCCTTACATAAGTATTTGCAGCTCTACGCACAGGATTAAGATATTTTGAAGCATAATAAAGCTCCCACCACGGAGAGTTTCTACGACTATAGTCACTTTCGGTCAGCCATGGTTTTTTAAAAGGGTAATAGGTATAAGCAACAGAAAATAGAAACAAAAACAAGATAATCAGTAATAAGATATTCAGTAGCATGTTTTCTCTTGATTTCTTAAGTTATATTAGACCTTATAATATAAGACCTAATCAAAGTAAGCACAAAAAATGTAACAAGTATTCTTTAAACCAGAATCAAAAATTTATATTTATAGGTTTTTAGAATTCAAAGCGTCTTACTGAGAACAGCAATAACTTTTTGTTTGGGATGAAATAAATGTTGGCCAACCACCTGATTGACTATTTAATAAAGTATCGTAAGCTTACCTGGATAGTGATATTTGCCCTAACACTCTTTTTTTCCTATCACTGCACTAAAATACAGGTCGATAATGATACATTCAAAGCTATTCCGCCAAATCTTGAAGCAATGCTGGATTACCAGAGGCTTGAAGAGGAGTTTCCAAGTCCCTATAATATCATCTTTATTGCGCAATTCGATCAAGGCTCACTTATAGAAAAGACCGACTCAATCATGAATTGGTCACAACGACTTTCTCAAATAAGTGGGATTACTCATATAAACGGGTTACATACAGTCCAGATACCTGTAAGGGGTGGATTTCTGGGCATGAGCAGTGATTATTTAATTCCCAGAGACGAATCTCTCGACTCAGAAATGCTTAGGACACGATTCAGAGAAAATAAGGAACTGATAAATCTGTTTATCAGTGATGATGAATCGTTAATGGGGATGGTGCTTGCATTAGCTGAAGACGCAGATCGTAATGCGGTGATGGATGGGGTCTTAAGTTTAACGGAAGATATAAACCAATCCCAGTTTATAACTACTTACGTTGCAAGTGAAGGTGCGGTTTCTTATTTCATAGACAAAATAATGAAAAGAGATTTTTCAATTCTTTTACCTATATGCTTCCTTGTAGTTTCCTTTCTGTTATATAACGTATTCAAACGTAAACTATTTGTCGTAGCAGCCCTTTCGGTAAATTTTGTTGCTCTCATCTGGACCTTTGGAATACTGGGTCTTACTGGCACCAGTTTTTCTGTTGTAACATCAATTATACCAGTAATCTTATTTCCTATCGGGGTTGCCAATGCAATTCATCTGCTGAGAACATACCTGCGTTTGAAACCACAAAACAAATCAACTTCGGCCGCTCTGAAACAAACATATAGTGAGTTGATAGTGCCTTGCCTTCTCACATCTTTAACTACCAGTACCGGCTTTTTCTCTTTCTCTCTCTCACCAATATCATGGATACGGGTGTTTGGTATCTTTACCGGGCTTGCAGTAATACTTACCTTCCTCTTCAATATGATCCTTATACCGCTCTTTGTATATCATGACATGGAAAAGCCTTTAAAGCAGAGCAATAATGATGCAAAAAAAATTCGTGGTGGAGAATTATGGAATCCATTTATAAGTTTTTCAACTAAAGGCAAATGGCGTTTTGCCCTTTTGCCAGTTATAATAATTTTTATTATAGTCGGTGTATCTAAGGTAAACGTCGAAACTAACTATCTATCAATGCTACCGGCCGATTCCCCATTAAGACAGTCTGACGATTTCATATCTGAACATTTTGGTGGAACAAGGTTTTTTTCAGTGGTCTTAAACAGTGGTGATAAACTTGACTCTAAAGAAAAATGGAGTCAGATCGAATCAATGAGTGAACATATATCCAGCATTGAAGGTGTGGGCACAGTTTCTTCAGTGCTACCGCTTATGAGAAGAGTTTCCATGTTACTTAGCGACAAGCCCTTATCAAATCCGGCCATAGCCTTTATTACCGGTTCCGGTTCACTCTCTGGAAGGCAATTTCAACAGTTTGTAAATAACTGGGTCTCTTCAGACAGAACAAAAGCCCGTCTCTCTGTAACGGCACTGAATATGCCGGGAATAGAAGCTCTTGATATAACTCGGGAGATTGAAAATTATATCTCCTCGGAGTATCCTGACTGGGAGGTATTTATAAGTGGTCCTGCGATACTAAATGAAACCATGGCCAATGTGTTAATAGATACTCAAATCTCAAGCTTACTGCTTACGTTTTTCCCGGTCTTTTTCTGTCTTATAATTCTTTTCCGCTCCTTTAGGGCTGGTATGTTTGCAATCTTTCCTATTATAGTTTCAACCGCCTGCGTTTATGCTATAATGGGTGTGCTTGGGGTAACTATAAATATGGTAACAGTTGTGGTAATGAATACGTGCGTAGGTATAGGAATCGATTATTCGATTCACTTTCTCTCAGGCTACCTCTATTCCAGCAGCAAACTACCATTTAAGGAAGCACTCAGAGAAGCATTAGATCGAAAGGGTACCTCCATCGCTTTTAACACCATTGTTGTTGGAGTCGGTTTTTTAGTCCTGAGTTTTTCTAGTTTTCCCCCGGTCAGGGATTTCGGCATTCTTGTTTTTGTCTCGATGTTTATTAGTGCTGCATTTTCGATTTTGTTTATTACTATATTAATATCTCTTTTCGGTATCAAATCCGGCCCACTTTTTTCAGGAGGTAACCAATGAAGTTACTCACCCTTCTAAGCGCAGTTTTTTTTGCTGCCAGCACTCTTTACGCAACCTCTTCCCTTGAAGGAGTATGGTGTTCATCAGATGGCTTGGTTTTAGATTTTTCTTGCCAGGATTCGGTATTCTTTTCAAGCACCCAGGAAGAGAGTTTAAGAGGGGAAGGTACCTATGAGTCCACGGATTCCACCATATGTGCCGTAGTTTTAAACGAAGACTTGGAAATAAAGATGAGTTATAATTACAAGTGGAAAGACGAAGAGGCTATTAAAGCTATGCCTATCATTTTTTCCATAAATGGTGAAGAAGTATCGATCCCTTCAGAGTGGATTGAAATGATTAGGTGTGACAAAGAGGAAGAAAAACAAGAAGCTGTTCATTGATTTAAAAATGAAAATTACTTTTATCTATCCAAAATTCGACAAGTTTCTCGAGACGTATCCAGAGCTCGCAGAGATGCCGGCCATTGCTGCAACCTGGGCATTTAGAATGCCTCCTGCAATGGGAATTCCAATCCTCATTGGCCTTCTTCCTGAAGATATAACCTGGAAGATAGTAGATCAAAACATTGAGGATATTGACTATGACGAAGAAGCAGATCTTATTGCTATTAGTTTCTTTACTCCTCAGGCTGGGTATGCCTATGAAATTGGTGATGAATTTCTGAAAAGGGGCAAAAAGGTAGTGATGGGTGGGATGCACCCATCTATGATTCCCCAAGACTGTAGCCCCCACTGCACAAGTGTATGCGTAGGAGAAGCCGAAAATATATGGGACCAGGTCATTGAAGATGCAAAAAGAGGAGACCTTAAACCTCTCTATAAAGCTGAGTGTTTTCCTACAGAAGAGCAGATAGCTTCCCCGAAAACTGGCATATTTGACGTAGAAAACAAATATGACTGGCATGCGTCCCTAATCTCAATAACCAGGGGCTGCCCTTTTAGCTGCGACTGGTGTAATGTACCTCATTACCAGGGTAAAAAGGTACGACTTCGCCCTATGGATAAAGTGGTACAAGAAATAAAAGCTCTTGCAGGAAAAGAATTCTACATCACCGATGACATGATTATGCTCAACCGCCCCAAACTGCAACGATATATGCTTGAGCTATGCGATAGGATTAAGGACTTTGACGTAAACATGTTCCTTTCCTGTTCCCCGGCAATGAATACAGATCCCGATTTTCTTGATGCCGTTGCAAAGGGTGGGGCCAAAAGCATGTACACAGTTTTTGCAAGCGACCCCTTCTCCGCACGCTTTTATGCCCGACATGATGGAATATGGCAACGTACGCTTGATTTGGTAAAGCAGGTTGAAGATCGTGGGATTCGCTTTTTTGGTTCTTTTGGTGTGGGTTTCGATACCTGTTTTGAAGATCAGTTTGATTTAATTCTTGAATTTTGCCATAAAGCGAATATCAAAACTGCAGAGTTTTTTATTGCAACACCATTTCCCAACACAGAATTTTGGCACAAAATCGAAGAGGAAAAACGATTCATAGAGCCAAAAGACTTTAAGAAGTTTAACTGCGCTAACGTTGTGTTCAAACCTAAGCATACCACTGAAGATCAGTTACGGGATGGTTTTGTAAAACTGTGGAAGGAATTTTTCAGCAAAGTGGATTACGAGGATTCACTTTCCACTTTTCACCAGAATATAGAAAACATCGTCCGTTCAAGGGAGTTTTCACCTTCTGTGAAAGAAGCTGCCAGCAAGGGGCTTAAAAAATTAAAGACGATACAGAATAAATAATTTCTTAAACATATTCGAATGCGGGTAGTGAAAAACAGCCCATCTCCCGCAAACGTTTTTTTTTAACATGGAGGATTCTGTGGCAGGCAAAGTTTTAGTTACTGGCGGTTCCAGAGGTATTGGTGCTTCAATTGTTGAAACACTGGCTAAGGAAGGCTTTGAAGTGGCTTTCAATTATCACAGCCGTAAGGAAAGTGCTGATCAGTTGATAGAAAAAATCGAAGCAACTGGCGGCAAAGCCTATGCTTTTCAGGCTGACATCACTGATTTTAGCGCTGCGGGTGAGTTTATCAATCAGGCAAAAGAAACACTTGGTGGTATTGATGCACTGGTTAATAACGCTGGTATTACACGCGATAAAAGCCTCTTTATTATGGGTGAACAGGACTGGAATGATGTAATTACCACCAATCTTAACGGCTATTTTAATGTCACCAGACAGCTTATCGCCTATTTTTACAAAAATAAAAACGGTAAAGTCGTAAACATTACATCTGTTAGCGGCCTTGTTGGTATTGCGGGCCAGACAAACTACTGTGCATCAAAAGCTGGTATTATCGGTTTTACCCGCGCTCTTGCCAAAGAAAGCGCAAAGCTTGGGATAACGGTAAACTGCGTTGCTCCGGGGTATATCGATACAGAAATGACCAGTGCGATGCCTGAAAAACATATAGAAGAGATTAAAAAAATGATTCCTATGAAGAGGATGGGCAAAGCAGAGGAAGTTGCTGATCTGGTGGCCTTTCTTCTCTCGCCAAAAGCTGCCTACATCACCGGACAGGTACTTACAATCGATGGTGGAATGACAGCCTGAAACACCCGATAATTTAATTCATAGGAGACGATAATGTCCGATTACCAGGATATACTCACAAACGTGCCGCACCGGTACCCTTTTCTCTTAATAGATAAAATTGAGCAGTTTGAGGCTGACACTTCAGTTACCACCGTAAAGAATGTCTCATTTGATGAGGCACAGTTTTCGGGACATTTCCCGGAAACCCCTGTGTTTCCGGGGGTGTATATAATAGAGAACATGGCCCAGTCTGCCTGTTACATGCTTACTAAATCATCTGGCGGTGCTGACAAAAACACTATTTACTATCTTGGAAGAGTAGGCAAGCTCTCCTTTCTTCGCCCTGTGTACCCCGGAGATTGCCTGGTCACCAGCGTTAAACTGGAGAAAAAATTTGGTGTAAGTGCATCAGTTATAGCCAAATCTACTGTAAATGGAAAGACAGTAGCCAAGGGTGAGCTTATGTTTGGGGCAAAAAAAAGTAGTTGAAAACTACTTTTTAAGCCACTCTTTGCAATCAAATATCTTTTCAAGTTGGATTTTTATTTCCTTTTTAACTATATTACACTTCTTATTTTCTAAATTCGGCTGTCCGTAAAAGGGAGATGCTTTAGTTTTGGAGAAACATAAAAGGATTGTTATTACAGGTCTGGGTGTTGTAACCCCAATTGGTGTGGGCAATGACAAATTTTGGGATGCTGCCTGCAAAGGGGTTAATGGTGTACTGCCTTTGGAATTGTTTGATGCTACCGACTACAGGACTAAAACTGGTGGTGAAGTACGTGATTTCAACGCCTCAGAGCATCTTAGCAATGAAGAGATCAAAAGTATGGGCCGATCGAGTCAGTTTGCGGTCAGTGCCGCAAAAATGGCCCTTTTAGATTCTAAACTCGACTTGCAATCAATAGATCCCTATCAGATTGCTGTGAGTATGGGTACTACTATGGGAGAGCCACAGGTTCTTGAAGAATGTGTTCACAGCAAGTATGATAGTGGAGATATCTCCAAAATCCCTTCTACTCTACCCCGGCAATATCCATGCTCCACTATACCAGCAAGTATTGCACGCTCCCTTAAATTAAAGGGACCCCATACCATTATCCCTACAGCGTGCGCAGCAGGAAATTATGCTATTGGGTATGGTTTTGATCTGATTCAACTTGGAAAAGCTGATGTGGTTTTTGCAGGTGGAAGTGACCCTTTTTCGGGTATAGCATTCACCGGTTTTAACCGGCTCCTGGCAACCACCGAAGATGTGGTACGCCCCTTTGATAAGAATAGAAAAGGCATGGCAGTGAGTGAGGGGGCAGGAATATTAATCATTGAAAGTCTTGAACATGCACTCAAACGTAATGCAAAAATCTACGCTGAGATTCTTGGCTATGGTATTGGTTGTGATGCGTTCAAGATGACTATTCCAGATCCTTCCGGAAGTGGCGGGATACTGGCTCTTAAGAGATGTATGGCAAACTCTCAGATCGGCCCGGAAGAAATTGATTATATCTGTGCTCACGGTACGGGTACGGGAGAGAATGATAAAACAGAAACTTTTATTGTAAAAGAAGTTTTAGGTAAAAGAGCCCATGATGTCCCTATGTCTTCCTTGAAATCTATGTTGGGTCACACTATGGGAGCTGCCTCAGCAATTGAAGCTGCAGCGTGCGCAATGATGATAAAAAATCAAACCGCACTTCCAACAATTAACTACAGTGAACCTGATCCAGACTGTGATTTGGATTATGTTGCAAATACCCCAAGAAAAATGGAACTGCGAACTGTTGTGTCAAATGCCTATGCATTTGCAGGTAATACTTCTTCAATAGCACTGCGTCGTTACGAAGGATAAGATTATATATGAGTTCAAAAAAGGTTTACATAAGTAATTCAGGTGCAATGTGTAGTCTGGGTTTGGACAGCAATACTGTTTACCAGAATTTATCTTCTCCTGGGCCACTATCTTATTGCAAAGAGTGGGATTTCCATCAGCTCGACAGTACAATTCCTTGCAGAAAAGTTGAAGGATATGATCCCAAGGCGGTGCTTGGAAAAAAAGGACTCAGAACTAAAGACTTTTCCACTAAACTGCTGCTTGGAACAATTGAGCTCAATTTCAATGAAATAATGAGTGAAGAGGATGAGCAGAAGCGTCCCGGACTTTGTATAGGAACCGCCTTTGGAAGCCTGCAAAGTATTGGCGACTTTTTAAGTGAGTCGATCGTCAGCGGAGTAAGTAATGTTAATCCGCAGATATTTGCAAACACTGTAATTAACTCACCTACAGGAAACGCCAATATACGTTATCTGTCACGTAACTTAAGTACTACTGTATCAACCGGCTTTAACGCTGGCCTTGATGCTTTAATATATAGTAAAGACTATATCAGCCGTAACTACTTACCCAGACTTATTGCTGGGGGGCTTGAAGAGATAAGTTATTATACTATTATTGGACTATTAAGAAGCCAGGTGCTTGCGACATCAGGTAACTCGATCCCTTTTTCACCCTCTTCTGAGGGAATTATTCCCGGTGAAGGGTGTGCGCTGTTTCTGGTGGAAAATGAAGATGAAGCGTTTTCCAATGAGAAAAAACCACTGGTCGAAATAGCAGGGACTGCAAGCGGTTTTGATCCAGAGCTTCTAAGTGGACAATCTGATGGAAATACCGATGTACGGATTATTCAAAAGGCACTCGAAGATGCTTCCGTTAGTGCTCAACAGATTGATTTTATTGCTTCAAGTGCAAATGGTAATAAACTAACAGATAAAATAGAATCCAGTGCAATTCACTCTGTCTTTGGTGATAAAATACCGGTTACTGCCTATAAGCATGCATTTGGAGAATGCTACGGAGCTTCCGGTGCACTCATTACAGCCTGCGCTGTTTCAGATATGAAAAATGATACCGTTTCCGGTACAGCAATACAGTTTGATCCTTCCGACAGCAACATAATGTTACTTACCGAGAAGATCCAGAAAAAATCAACCTACGCAATCGTTACATCATTTTCATGCGAAGGTAACGTAAGCGCAGTTGTACTGAAAAATGTTTAACTTATATATAAGCAATCATTGTTTTTAATCTGTTTATTTCGGGAGATTTTATGAATCAAGAAGAGATTAGAGAAGCAATCCGCAGCCTTATTACTGAAATAGCTGAAGATATGGATGTAGATGAATCAACTATTACCGATGATGCCAAATTCGTAGAGGATATGGGTCTTGATTCCATGGCACTGCTTGAAGTCCTTGCAACTATGGAAAAGAAATTTGGGGTTACAATTCCGGAAACTGAATTTCCTAACATTACAACTATCAACCAGTGTACAGCTACAGTAGAGAAGTATTTAGCTCAGAAAAGCTGATAAAAGACTTTTCAGCACTATTTAAACCGGGTGCGTACACCCGGTTTACCCCAGGGCATATTATCATTCCTTTATTTAGAGCACCACTTCTTAAAAAGTTCCTGTATAATTTTTGAGGGAAAATTATTTAAAATGAGTTTAAGTGAATTTTTACAACAGGAAAATATTTTCCGTACGGCTCTCAGTGGTTCATCCGAAAAACTGAAAAATGATATACTCAAAGCCGGGGAGAAATGGTTCAAAGACAACCCTGCAGAGAGTGAAATTATAAAAGAAAACCTTTTATCTTTTGGATTTCAATCCAACTCTGAACTCTTAAGGAGCATAGAAAAAAACATCACATTGCACTATTACGAAAAATTTCTTGGACTATGCCTTAAGCCAGTTGAATTTAAATCCTATCTTAGAAATCATATACTGGGAGAAGATTCAATTGCCAAGCTCCAGAATTCGCTTAAATCTAACAGAGCAGTATTTTTAGCTTCAGGCCATTTCGGTGCAGTTGAGTTTATTATCCCATACCTTGCTTCTTTTAATCTTCCTGTATCAGCTGTTTTACGTTTCAAAACTGAAAGACTTTCAGAAACTGTTCACAATCAGGCCCAGGCTATGACCAAAGGTGGTGAGTTTGGAAAGATTGGTTTGATTGAAATCGGTAAACCTGGAAGCCCGGCAGCCCTCGAAATGGCATCTGTTTTAAGAAAAAAAGAAATATTGTTGAGTATGTTTGACGAAAAAACAGAATACAGTAAGCCAGTTTCACTGTTGAATAAAGAGGTTTGGGGCGGAGCTGGTATAGATAGAATACTACGTTTCAGCGGCTCAGATATCGATTTGTATTCAGCTTTTATGGTCCGCGAGGGTGATGAGCAATACAGATTAACCTTAAATAAAGCTGATTTGGAAGATCCATTAAACTCTCTGTTTGGCTCTCTTGAACAGCTTGTTACCAAACATCCACATCAATGGTACTTTCTTCACGAGGAGATACCTTTTGTCAAATAAGTATGATGCTATTATTGTAGGCTCGGGAATTGGCGGACTTACATGCGGAGCATTTTTGGCTCGTGCAGGATTAAAAGTTCTTGTGCTTGAACAACATTTCCAGATCGGCGGCTACACCCACAGCTTTAAAAGACGTGGCTTTTGCTTTGAATCAGCAGTGCACTCTGTTCCTATGTCAGAAAATGGAATGGTAATGCATTATCTTAAGCTACTGGGAGTTGCAGATTCAGTAAAAGCAATACCTCTTAACTCCATGTACACTTCAATGTGGCCCGATTATGCATATACTATGCCCGCAGATCTGGAAGAACTGAAGGCAAACCTTATCAAAGATTTTCCTTCAGAAAAAGATGGTATAACAGCACTTCTTGATTCTATGTGCTCTTTTTATAGCTCTGTAATCGCGCCGGTGAAAGAGGGTGAACTTGATGAGCTAAAAATATACAGAGCCTTTCTCAATAAACACATGAACCAGTCATATAAAGAGTACCTTGATTCTTTTGTAAAAGATGAAAAACTAAAAAGAATCTTCTACTCTCAGTGGCCCTTTGGAGGAACACCCCCGTCACAGGCTCCTGTAGCCTTTTACGTGCTGATGTTTATCATGCATGTCATGGAAGGATCCCATTATATGGAAGGTGGTTTCTGCAAACTCGCAGAAACACTGGCTTCTGTTATCACCAATAATGGCGGTGAAGTCCTTACCAGAAAAAAGGTTATTAAAATCGAAGTTGAAGACGGGCTTGCAAAAAGAGTTATTACCGAAAAAGGAGATCTGTTTGATGCTGATCTTATAGTCTCAAATATGAGTCCCTATGTTTTACACAGAAATATTCTCGATGAGAAGCACAGAAACAAACTGTGGTTAAGGCGATTGAATAATCTTAACCCCTCTGTATCTTCTGTTATTATCTACTTGGGATTTTCAGCACCGATAGACCACATAATTAAGGATAACATTACCTTCTGGTATGCACATGATGATGATGACGCGATATTTGAAAACACAAACACTATTGACGTCACAGAACCAGACCACCTGGTCTTTCTTAATTCAGCTCATGACAGTGCCGGACCAACGCTTACAATCATGAGTTTTATAAGACAGTCCTGTTCTCAGAACTGGAAGGAAGATAAAAAAACTTATGCCCAGAAAATGCTTGATAAAACATTCAAATTATTCCCTGAAATGAGAGATCTTGTGTCCATAACTGTCACAGGCTCTCCAGACACATTTGAACGGTACACAGCCAACACTGGCGGAGCTTTGTATGGGTTTGAAAACACAAAAAGTATTTACGGAGAAGCTAAACTTCCCCTGAATACTCACATTAAAAACCTCTTCCAAACCGGCCATTGGGGTAAACCTGGTGGTGGTATCTGGAATGCAATGTTAAACGGATATAATGCGTACTTAACAATAAAAAAGAATAGAGAGTAGAATATTAAATATTCTCTATCCCTTTAAAAGCCCCTACCCTCTCCCTCGGGTTTTGGGGCTCTCCTTTTTCATTCCTGCTTAATTAAATTTCAACTTTATGCTTTTTTAGGAAAAGAAGAAACATCCATCCAATACTTTTTTAAATTCCTTGGGTCAGCTTTAACTAAGATCTCTTCTTTTAGATATTCAGATGGGTCATACCAAAAATTTTTGCTTTTAAAAACATGGATCTCATTAGTATCTGGATTTAACCACTGTGCCTTAATTACAAAAGGAGATCTGCCGTTCATGCGTATCGAAGTGTTGTATTCGATCCCTTTAATCTTAGCCATGATTTCTTTAGAGTAAGTGACAGCCCTTTTCTCTCTTAGATCATCCCTAATACCAAACCAATAAGAAATAATACCAAAGCCGGTAAATGAGATTGCAAAAATAGCAAGAAAAATTGAAACACCCCATAAATGCATAAACGAATCTGTAATCCGCGCGCTGTTAGGTTTGTCTGGTATATAACTCACTTCTACCATATCACCCATCCTTATAGTTCCAACAGATGATGAGGATTCAAATTGAATTGTTGTTCCAGTATTGTCCTTGAACTGAACAACCGGGTATCGAGTTGTTCTTGTGTAGCCATCAGAGTCTCTGCTTGTTCTTGTAGTAACATCAACAATTTGCCCCTGAGTGGTACTGGCATCCCTTATGAATGATTTTGTCATAGATACCGATACCACTAATCCAATCATTGAACCTACCCCGATTAAAAAGAAAATCGCCCCTGTCACTTTGAATGATTTCACATCACTACTCCTTACTAAAGTTAAGTCAAAGATATTTGACTGGCATATTTTACATGTGGAATGACTTCCACAAGAGGTTTATTTTTAATCTCCCTGTTAAGCAGGGAATCCAGTTATCCTACCCACCCATGACCAATAATACCTATAACAACAGTCCCCTTTATATGTCTATCCGGGCTCTTTTTCGCTCCTTTTACTCAGTATTAAGTATATAGTATAATAGAATTTCCTGATTCCAATCAATAAAAATCTACCTAAGTATAATCTCCCGTTGGTGGCACCTGAGGCTCTAATATCATATCTCCTCAGTTATTGCTCAGGATTACAGCTATTTTCATGCATTATAATCGTTATATTTGACACCCAAAGATTTAGTTTCTATTTTTACACTGTTCTTTAGAGGAGAAATACGCATGACAAAATTAGCCTATAGTAACAATAACTTACCTGTTTATGACTCGATTTCAACCAGTGAAGGGTATCTTCATAGTATAAGCAGATGGATTGCAGAATCAACTATACGTTTTATTGAGTGGTTTATATCGTTACTTGGCTTGAGAACAGAAGTTATTCTTGATAGCACTTTAGGCAATACCCTCCTTGCTTCAACGACCCTCTTTGTATTACTTGGGGCAATTGTGTGGATTTGCCGTTTATTACTTTACAGATATATTAGAAGCCATCACCATACAAGACATTACCTTATAATACGTTCATTGGTTAAACCATTTCAATTTCAAGTCTGGATTATTGGGGGATATGCAGCTATCTCTCCAATACTTATCTACCTCACTGAGCGGTATGAAACAACACTCCTGTTATCGACTGTTCATTTTTTGGTCTCAGGTTCACTGTTTATCTCTGTAGCCTGGTTTCTCAACACACTGTTACTTTATAGCCGCGCAAACATTGAAAAGTTTTTCAGGGATAAAGGGAATGTATGGGGTGAAGTCATCATCCCTTCACTTATCAAAAGCTTGCGCGTTACTATTCCTTTGTTAGCCACAATACTGTTTATAGAAACCATTAGTATTTCTGAAGGTCTTCAGACTTCTGTTAGTCGTATCTCTTCGATCCTTTTAATTACAATAGTCTTTTGGGTACTAACACAGATTGTATTGAGCTTTGATGATATTATTCTCAAAAAATACAAAATCACTGATTCTGATAACCTTAAGGCACGTCGGATCTACACTCAGGTTGCCGTGATTCAGAGAATATGCCTTGTCATGATTGGGTTTCTGTCTTTTGCTTCTATATTACTTCTGTTCCCCAATGTACGCCAATTTGGACAGACAATCCTTGCGTCTGCAGGGGTAGCAGGTCTGGTCATAGGTTTTGCAATGCAACGAACTCTTTCAAACCTTTTTGCAGGCATTCAAATCGCCTTCACCCAGCCCATAAGAATAGATGATGTTGTTATTGTAGAGAATGAATGGGGGTGGATTGAGGAGATAACACTTACCTATGTAGTGGTAAAAATCTGGGACTGGAGAAGACTTGTGCTTCCAATAAGCTACTTTATTGAACATCCATTTCAGAACTGGACCAGAACAAATGCATCTATAATTGGCAGCGTTGTAATGCATGTTGATTACCGCATCGATATTCCAGATCTTCGAGCTGCAATGGAAAAAGAAGTTAAAAAACATTCGCTGTGGGACGGTCGGGTATATTGTCTTCAGGTAATTGAGTGTAGAGAAAGAACAGTAGAAGTACGAGTGCTCCTCAGTGCAGCCGACTCCCCTAAAGCGTGGGACCTTCGATGCGACATTAGAGAAGCAATGCTTAGTTATATTCAAAACAATCATCCCCAATGTCTCCCTCAGATACGCATAGGACCTCAGATGCCACCCCATGGTAAGGAACGCGAACCTTCAAACAAAAGAACAGGTGAAGCACATCACTTGGATCTGGAACAGACCGCAGCAGCAGAATAGACCTCGTATTCTGTCTTGAGAGAATGTACATTTCAAGTGTGTGGTACATATTGCATTCAGTGTTGCTATAGTCGGTGGATTCTTCAACAAGATCATGTTAGGTGACACAAATACAAATGTGTATACAACTTTGTGTAATTTCAAACACACATCTCAACTAACTAACGTAAGATTTTTAGCCAAGGCTCCAGGTTTACTTTATATGTTGCAAAACTCACTTATATAAGTCATTTTAGCTCATTAACACGGAATAAGTATTGCTATATCATTGTATAAACATCTAATTTAAGTGTTAGGGCAATTTAAAACAGACCGGAGGGCTTTCTATGGTAGACGATATTCTTGATCAGATTCAATCGGAACATAAAATCATTCAAAATATTTTCGAACTGATTCTTGAAGAACCGATAAAAGATCAGCAGCAACAAAGTAATCTCTTTTCAGTTCTCAAAAAAAATTTGTTACCTCACATTAAAAGTGAAGAGAAGCTTTTTTACCCTCTCCTCACAGAACACAGCGACACCAAAGAAACGGCTTTGGAGGCACTTGAAGAGCACCGTGTAGCAGAAATGGTCTTGAAGGAGCTTGAACAAATGAGTCCTTCAGATGAGAGATGGATTGCAAAACTTACAGTACTAAGTGAATTTGTTAATCACCATATTGAAGAGAAAGAGGATGCGGTGTTTAAAGGTGCCAGAGACATAATACCTCAGGAGGAACGAATAAATATGCTTCAATCATTTGCAGAAAGTGAAGAATCAATGAAATCTACAATGTAAAACAAAGCCAGATATTTACATCACTGCCAATATAATTCCGCGATGGGCGAAATTGAAGTTATCATGTGGATCCAGGTGCGAAGCCTATTGGACCATTTCAGCCTTGGACAGCTTTTTTTCCTGCTGCTCTCAGCTCCCCTACCTTCTTTCTGTTACTGTACCACCATCCCTTCCCCTTTCAGCTACCCGGTATGAGTACCAAAATATTCCAGCAGCTCCTCCACGTATCAATCCAATCCGGGGTAAAAGAAAATAGAGATCAAAATTTTCTGGAATAGATGGAATAAGTCCGGATGCAGGTTGGGCCGGAGGTGGAAATACCAGAAAGCGTGAAAAACTGCTGCAAAAAGTTGTGTAATTACAACTCTTTTTTGGACTCCTAAGTCACTTAGAAATGAATATCACGACTCTTTTGAGGCTACCAAGGGGAGTGTATATTTTTTTGTGTAAATGGTTCTTTCGGTGATCACCCTAAAACGCCCTATTTCTCTTATCCCTACCCACTAAAAGCAGATAACCACAAATACAACCCAGGCCCAGGAGTAGCCATAACGTGCCCCTACTCCTGGGGTGAACAGTACCGATCCGCTTTCAACGGATGAAAGTTTCCAAAGAAAATTTGGACCCTACCCGGGCAAACCATAAAAAAAACCTTGTCGGGGTGGTGGAGAAAATGACCGAATACTGCGGGTCTGCTCAATCTCTTTTTCCTTTTTTTATAGGATAAGGGAAAAAAAATGGTGCAAAACTTACGCCAATTCGTACATAAAAATAGGAAGTTGGTGTGATATGTTTAAGAGAAAAGCATCCCTGCAAACATTTGACATCACCCTTTTCAGTTTGTATCATTATATTATATTTAATGACTGAAATATTTGCTGTACTCCACAGGAACCAGCTCAGTAACCTACCTGTTTTCATAACTCTGGAGCTCTATTGCATGCCTAATAAGACTAATCCATTACTGATTAATGATCCTCACTGGTATAGAGAAGCCGTTATCTATCAACTTCATGTGAAAGCATTTTCAGATCAAAATGGTGACGGAATTGGTGATTTTCCTGGTTTAACCCAAAAATTGGACTACATACAATCCCTTGGTGTAACCGCTATCTGGATACTTCCATTTTACCCCTCACCATTACGTGATGATGGTTACGATATCGCCGATTACACCAATGTGCACCCCTCTTATGGTACAATGAGAGATTTTAAGATCTTCCTAAAAGCCGCACACAAACGTGGTCTGCGAGTGATCACCGAGCTTGTTTTAAACCATACCTCCGATCAGCATGAATGGTTTAAGAAGAGTCGTCACGCTCCACCTGGTTCGTACTGGAGGGATTTTTATGTATGGAGTGATACGGCCGAGAAGTACAAAGATGCCCGCATAATTTTTAAGGATTTTGAAAGTTCTAACTGGAGCTGGGACTCAACTGCACAGGCATATTTCTGGCATCGCTTCTACTCCCATCAGCCCGATCTCAATTACGACAACCCCGCAGTTCACCAGGAGATGCTTCGGGTGATCGATTTTTGGTTTGACCTGGGCGTGGATGGTATGCGCCTTGATGCTGTTCCCTATCTTTATGAAAGAGATGGTACCAATTGTGAAAACCTTCCCGAAACTTTTGAGTTTTTAAAAAAGATTCGGGCACATATCGATTCAAGATACAATGATAAAATGCTTTTAGCTGAAGCTAACCAGTGGCCCGAGGATGCAGCCAAGTACTTCGGCACCGGAGATATGTGCCATATGGCGTTTCATTTTCCTATAATGCCCCGAATGTTTATGGCGCTGCAGATGGAGGACTGGTTTCCGCTGGTAGACATAATGGAGCAGACAAAACCGATCCCACAACCATGCCAGTGGGCAATATTCTTACGAAATCACGATGAATTGACTCTTGAAATGGTCACTGATGAAGAACGTGACTACATGTATCGCTGTTACGCTAATGATCCCACAGCAAGAATTAATCTTGGCATACGACGTCGCCTTGCCCCTCTTCTAAGAAACAGTCGCAGACGCATAGAGATAATGAACATCCTTCTATTCTCCATGCCAGGTACACCAATTGTCTATTATGGTGATGAAATCGGTATGGGTGATAATCATTACCTTGGAGATCGAAACGGCGTTCGAACCCCAATGCAGTGGAATGCAGATCGAAATGCCGGATTTTCTCTTGCAAACCCCCAACGCCTCTATCTGCCTGTTATAATTGATCCTGAGTACCACTATGAAGCCCTCAACGTAGAAACACAGGAGCAGAATACTTCATCTTTACTATGGTGGATGAAGCGAGTTATCTCCATGCGACGCAAATACAAGGCTTTTGCCACAGGTGAAACTGAATTTATTAAATCAGATAATGCTAATGTTTTAACATTCACACGCAAAACAGAATCAGAAACAATACTGGTTATTGTAAACCTGTCACGGTTTTCTCAGGCAGTATCTCTTGATTTAACTGAATACACCGGGTATGTTCCTGTAGATGTATTTAGCGGAAACCGTTTTCCTGCGATTCGCGATTCAAATTACATTGTAACCATGGGTTTCCATGATTATTTCTGGTTTGTACTCGAAAAAGAGGAAAAGTTTGAGAAACTTGGCCGTAAGTACACCCTCCCGGAATTCACAATAAATAAATGCTGGACTGAGCTTTTTAACGGACATCAGGCTGCAATGATCGAAAAGCATATATTGCCCTCATACCTGCAGGCCAGAAAAACTGCCGGCTGCAAGCACTTACCAGTACTGGAGGCGCGAATAACCGAACAGTTCATCTCCGAAAACGGCGAGGGTAAATTGCTTTTGTTATTTATTTTGGTTAAGTATCCTAAAGGTGTTAATAATCTTATCTTACTGCCTCTGAGCGCGTGTTCAGCAGATTCTATCGAATCTGCTGTTCAGGGTAATACGGGTATGATTGTTGCCAAATTCGGTGGTGATAAATCTGGTTATATATATGACTGTGCCTTTGATCAAAGGCTCCATCAGCTTTTTTTCAAACTTATGACTTCTCCACGCCGTCTCCAGGGATTAAATGGTTTCATAACAGGACATAACAGTGGTGAACGCCAACTTAAATCCAAAATTAAAGATCTCAATGGAGCCGTTGAAGTAATTAAAACAGGCCCCAACAATTCTTCCTTCAGTTACAATGACATGTTCCATTTCAGACTGTATCGTCAACTTGATGAAGGTATCAGGCCTGATGTGGAGATAACCAGATTTCTTTCCCAAAAAACTGGTAGAATATCTCCTATCCCTTCCTTTATGGGAGCACTCGAGTACAGGGGTGATAAACACTACATTGTAATAGGAGTCTTAAGCAAGTATGTCAGCAATACCGGTACTGCGTGGTCGCTCTCTCTTGATGCAGCAGTGAACTTTTTTGAATCCATAATCGCTCAAAAAATACATTCACGTCAACCACCACCAGTTAATTATTCACTACTGGACGCAAATCCCTCTGCTGCGCCACAGCATATCGATGATCTAATTGGCGCTTTCAGTCATAAAGTTCGGCTTATGGGTACCAGAACCGCGGAGCTTCATCTTGCACTGGCATCGGAAAAAAGTGACCCTAGCTATTGTCCCGAACCTTTTACTTTTCTGTATCAGCGATCACTTTATCAGTCTATGAGAACTACCTCGAGAAGGATAATTACTCAGTTGCGAAAGAAACTACACTCTCTACCTGAGTCTTTAAGTGTTCATGCTAAAATAATTACAGATAACGAACGCCTTATTTTGCAGCTATTTGAGCTTCTTTTAACAATGAGACCCTCTTCAAGCAAAACCAGAATTCATGGGGACTACAGACTCGACCAGCTGCTTCATATAGGAAACGATTTTGTAATCAAAGATTTCGCTGGTCAAGCACATACAGCTCTGAGTGAAAGACGTCTTAAACGCTCACCATTAAGGGATGTGGCAGGAGTAATCAACTCTTTCCATTGTGTCGCGCTTACAGCACTTTACCGTTCACAAAAAATGCTTCCTGTTGCACAGGATAATCTTCATCGCTGGGCAGATCTGTGGACAGTTCATATGGTAAACCTTTTCCTCGACTCCTATCTCGAAAAAATAGGGGAATCATCAATACTTCCTTCGAGAAAAGATGAACTCTCACGGCTGCTTAAGTTATTTCTGGTTGAGAAATCATTAACTGAACTGGACCGGGCACTCAGATCAGATGAGAGTGAACTGGCAGTTGCAATACGAGCAGTGACAACTGCCATTAACACAGAGACAAACGTACATTCTTTAACCGGTTCCTGAAAGAACTAAAGGAGTTTAAATGTATACCAGAGGAAGTGGCGTACTAATGCACATCACATCACTACCTTCAATCCATGGTATCGGAGACCTTGGACCTCAAGCGTACAGGTTTGCTGATTACCTTAGTGATGTTAAACAAAAGTACTGGCAAATGCTCCCGCTCAATGCAGGAAACCCCACTAATGGTGAATCCCCCTACTTTAGCAGCTCAGCTTTTGCAGGAAATCCGCTGCTGATAAGTCTGGAACTGCTTGCCAGTGAGGGGCTATTGGATGATAAAGAGATATCGCCAATAAAGTGTGATGATGAAAGCAAAATTTCTTTTGAAGAGGTACGTTCTTTTAAATTTCCCCTTCTGGACAAAGCTTATTTAAATTGGCAAGAGTCTAAAAAGCAGAAAGCTGAGTTCTACTCTTTCTGCAACGATAACTCTCATTGGCTCGACAACTATGCCCTCTTCATAATTATCGGCGAAAAAATGGGAACATACACCTGGCATAAGTGGCCCAGGCCACTACGGGATAGAGAATCCAAAGCACTTAAAGAAATCGCTGATGAGCATTGCCAACAAATTGAAAAGGTTAAATTTTTTCAGTTCCTTTTCTTCTCTCAACTTAAAGCTTTAAAAAAGTATTGCCATAATTTAAAGATCTCTATCATAGGAGATCTTCCCATTTACGTTTCTTACGAAAGCACAGACGTGTGGGAAAATAAAGAGCTGTTTAAATTAAATGAAGACGGTATACCGGTAGCAATTTCAGGTGTTCCGCCTGATTACTTCAGCGAAACCGGGCAACTCTGGGGTAACCCTGTATACAACTGGGACAACCTGAGCGCATCCCGCTATGACTGGTGGATACGACGTATGGAGATGCTTTTTCTTCAGTTTGATATCGTACGGATAGATCATTTCAGAGGTCTGGTACAGTACTGGGAAGTACCGGCAGGTGAAGAGACCGCAATCAATGGTAAATGGGTTGATGTTCCCACAAGTGATTTTCTGGATACAATGAAGAGCCATTTTAAAACATTTCCGGTGATTGCTGAAGACCTGGGAATTATAACTCCCGATGTTGTCGAAGTGATGAACAGATACGGTTTCCCGGGGATGAAAATTTTGCAATTTGCGTTTTCTGAAGATACATCTGATAATCCCTATTTGCCTCATAACTATCCAAGGAACAGTTTAGTTTACACCGGCACTCATGACAATAATACCACCGTTGGTTGGATTAAAAACGATCTTGATAAAAAAGGGATGAAGCGGGTGTGTCAGTATATTGGATTTACCCCTCAAGAGGATGATTTACCTGAACACATAATCCGTCTTGCACAATCATCAGTAGCCGATATTGCAGTTGTTCCCGTTCAGGACCTGCTTAAACTTGATGAAAAAGCAAGAATGAATCACCCGGCCTACAAGTTTGGCAACTGGAGATGGCGGGCAACCAGAGAACAGATTGATTCTCTGCCAAAAGACAAATTTGCCCGTATGGTTTCTACTTACGGCAGATAGCTCAGAGAGGTATCTGCTTTTCAATTAGTTTTGAAGTAATTCGTGCGGATTCAAAAATCGTGGGGAGTCCGGAACCCGGATGGGTTCCCCCTCCTACCAAATAACACCTTTTCGCCTCTTCAAAACTATTACGTGGTCTGAAATACAGCATCTGCCTAAGATTATGCCCCAAATTAAACGTGGCTCCAAGAAACACATTGTATCTGGCCTCCCAATCTGCCGGAGTAACGATCTTTTCCTGTACTATATGCTTTTCGATATCAGTCATGGAAGTTCTCTTTTTTATGATTTCAAGCGTTTGCTTCCTAAATTCAGCCTTTTCGTTCTCATCCCATTCTAATAAATCTTTTCTGTTTGAAACTGGCACAAGCACATAGAGTGCAGAATGCCCCTTAGGAGCCAGTGTAGAATCGGTGATACTAGCGTTGCGAACATAAAAAGAGTAATCATTTCCAAGTTTCTGATGTTTCACTATTCTGTCCAGGTTATCTTTATAATCTTTAGAAAAGATAATCTGATGATGTGGTTCGTTATACAATTTATTAAGACCCAGATAGAGCATAAATGTTGAGCAGGAAAAACGTTTTTTGTCTCTTAGTACCGATGGTTTCCATTTTTTCAGAAAACCATCTTCAAAAAGACTTTGCATAGAATAGCCAAAATCGGAACCGATCACCACTGCATCGGCCTGAACACTTTCTCCGTTTTCAAGAACAACTCCACCTACAGTTCTGGTTTTAGTATCGGTTATGATCTTCTTCACCGGAGTAGAGAGTCTTATATCTGCCCCCTCTTCACGTGCAACCTTCTCCATGGCGTGAGAAATACGATGTAATCCACCCTTTACATGATCAATACCATAGGCATATTCTATATACGGTATGATAGAAAAAGCCCCCGGACACTCCCATGGTGACATCCCAAGATACTTTGATTGAAAAGTAAATGCTACTCTTAGGTGCTCATTATTAAAGTATGTGCTAAGAAGAGCATACAGCGATCGAGTTAGTGAAAGATGAGGAATAGCCCTGATAAAATCTTTGGACAAAAATGCAGAGAATTTTGAATAAGGCTTTTGAAGACATGGGTACATATGGTCATAACGGGATGATTCCCGTTTGAAAAACCGGGCTATAGAGTGTTCGTTTCCAGGAAAGAAGTGATTGATCTCTTCCTGTAGTTTTATTTTGTCCTGTGATGTATGCAGGATTACATCAGGAAAGTTTAGCTTATACATCGGGCTTAATTTAATCAGATCAAGATAATCTTCAATATTTCTTCCTGCTTCATGGAAAAGCTCTTTTAATATAAAGGACATCATCAGAAATGTTGGGCCTGCATCAAAATGGTACTTCCCAAGTTCAAAACCACTGTTTCTGCCCCCCACTCTGCTTGCTTTTTCAAGCAAAGTAACTCTGTACCCCTTATAACTCAAAAGCATTGCAGCACTTAAACCACCCGGTCCCGCTCCAATTACACATATATGCTTCTTTCCCATTATGGCTACCCTAAGATAAAAAACATTACTATGGTTATCACTAATAGGATTATAATGCAGAAAAAGTGCCACAAATAGGTTTATGTTGTGTTATCAAAACAGGCAAAAATAAGAGTAATAATAGCATTTCTAAACCCCACGCTCTCTTTTTTAACGAAATAACACCATTTAACGCCCCCCTGATGTTTGGTGCTATGTTGCAGATTTACTCTGGTCATTGTCGTAAAAACGTACCCTATTTTCCATAAAACAGTTTAGTGGTGAGGCATTACAGTTTGTTCTGTTCTTTTCCCCACTATAATGGTATACTAAAAAAGCAGCAGCAATAAGCTGACAACTGCTTTAGGAAACGTATGCAAAAAACGTTTTATGAATTGTTTTTAGTACGGTTAAAGTGTATCTTCACGCAAGACTCGATTATAACAATTATAACACTAGTATGCCGAGCCCACACACAAACCACCCCCTATTTTGAAACCTATAAACTAAATTAGTAACTAAAGTGGTATAGATGTCCAGTGTGTTTTTTGAATTATTTCAGTATTGAGAAAGGGGCTGTTCTACATGTCTGGAAAAAAAATAGGATCGATAATTTTAGCCACAGCAGTGTTTTCGCTTTTGTATGGCTCACAAAACGATTTCAGGATAAACCAAATAGGGTACTATCCTGAATACAGGAAATTAGCTATTATAATCGAAACACAGGAGAGCAGCTTTTCTGTTGTCGATGAATCTGAGGAAGAAGTATTCACAGGTGAGCTTTCTGAAGAGAAGGAGTGTGATTTCACTGGCGTGAGCTTAAAGCATGCTGATTTTTCCCAATTCACTGAAGAGGGAGTATACAGGCTTTATGTTGCGGATAAAGGATATTCCCATCCCTTTAAAATCGATTCCAGAGTATTAAATGATGTAGCCAAAGCTTCTCTTAAAACATTCTATTTCCAACGGGCTTCTATGGAGCTTGAGGAGCAGTATGCCGGGATCTATGCCCGACCAGCCGGGCACCCCGATGATTCGGTCTTATTTCATCCTTCAACCGGCAAACCAGAAGACACCCCTCCCAGACCATCTGCCGGTGGTTGGTATGATGCAGGTGATTATGGAAAATATGTGGTAAACTCAGGTATTACCATGGGTACAATGCTTAGTTTTTATGAAAATTTTCCCGAATATTTCCATGATGGTTCAATGAACATTCCTGAGTCTGGCAATGGAATACCAGATATCCTCGATGAGATTAAGTATAATGCAGACTGGATGAGAACGATGCAGGATGATGATGGTGGTGTTTTTCACAAAATGACTTCACTTCGGTTTGATGGAACAATAATGCCACATGAATCAACAATGGACAGATATTTTATCGGAATATCTACTCCCGCTACCCTTCATTTTGCCGCCGTGATGGCCATGATGGCAAGAATATATGAACCATTTGACAGTACTTATGCCCGTGAGTGCCTTGAGCAGGCTGAAAGGGCCTGGGTGTGGGCCGATTCAAACAGAACCATAGATTTTGAGAATCCAAGTGATGTTGGAACTGGTGAGTATGGTGGTAATAACATTAATGGAGCCTTTAACTGGGCCGCAGCAGAGCTTTTTATTACCACGGGTAAGGAAATCTATAAAGAAAGGGTTGATTGGGAATATTCAAGACTTCCCGGGTGGGCAAATGTTCATTCAATGGCAGCCTTGTCCCTGGCAACAATCCCCAATAGTCTTGATGAAGACCAACTTAATGAAAGCCGTGCTTCAATTATAAGCAGAGCTGAAGGTTTTTTGAATTTTCTTGACAATCCATTTAGAACTCCTTTGAATATGTTTATCTGGGGCTCCAATTCCTTGGCCGCAAATGTTGGAATAGCATTCATTTATGCCTACCTAGTCAGTGATGATGAAGTCTTTTTAGAAGGTGCTTTGGAAATAGCTGATTATCTACTGGGTAGAAATGCCACCGGATATTCTTTCATTACCGGGCATGGATTCAAAACACCACTTCACCCACACCACAGACCTTCAGCTTCAGATGGGATTACTGAACCAATCCCCGGATTCATTGTAGGTGGTCCTAATGGTGGAGCTGATATTTATAACGATGTCTATTCCGACTTTCGCACCAATGAAGTTGCCATAAACTGGAATTCCCCTGCAACTGTTTTGTTTGCAGCACTTGACCACCTGATGGGTGACAGTACTAAATCTGAAGTTGAAGAGCATTTACTACTTGTGTCATCTGTGGGCCCCGGTAGAATAGAAATTGAACCTGATCTTGATGTTTATGACTCAGGAATGGAAGTAACCTTCACTGCAATACCGGGTAGCGGAGAACCGTTTATGGGGTGGTCCGGAGCACTTGGTGGTGATGATACTGTAAGGACCATTATTGTTGACCGTGACATGAGAATTTCAGCAACCTTTGGGGTTCCCGCGGGTGAACAGGTAGCTAACGGGGACTTCTCTGATGGTCTTAACAGGTGGACTTTAGGTACCAGTCTTGGTGGTGTAGGATCTCCATCCGTTACTGATGGTGAGTACCATCTTTCTATTACAGATGGTGGTACAGAAGAGTGGAGTCTGCAGATTGTTCAGACAGGGATACAGCTCATCGAAGGAGTTACCTACGAATTTAGGTTTGATGCCTATGCTGATGAAGAGCGTACTCTAATTGCAGATATTGCTATGTCAGCCGCTCCATGGTCCAGTTATATCACTGGAGTTAGCAATCAGGTAGATTTAGGCACAGAAAAAACAACCTATTCGATTGTTTTCACACCAAACTCATCCGATATGGGTGCAAGAATAACATTCAATGCCGGGCTTTCTGATGCTGACATATACCTTGACAATGTAAGCCTCGATATTCATGACCCAAGTTCAGTAAGAGATAATTTCAGACAATCCCATATCGCGCAAAACTTTTCTGTAAGCAGACGAGGCAATAGCATCGTTGCAGATTTGGTTATTGTTGAGCCACAAAGCTCTACCCTTAGACTTTATAATGCATCGGGACGTCTTGTTGCTGATCTGAGTTCAGAATTAAGAACCAAAAAGGCAGGAAGAAACAGTATCACAATCAATAAAAAACTCGGTTCCGGTTTATACCTGATTCGCTATTTTGATGGAAACAATACTATGACCGGTTCATTGCGTCACGTTCGTGGCACAGTGAGCAGATAGACTTCAATGTTTTCCTGCAGAAGAAAGAACTCTTCTGCAGGTTACTGATTCACTTATTAATTGTATTAACATGTAGCTTTGAAGTAAATTTCTTAGATCACCTTATTCCAGTTATATAAAGATGAAAAATTCCAATCCGGCAATCACCAAAGCGTCAAACTACCTCAATACCATGCTTCAAAAAGGGGTGTGGAAACCTGGAGATAAACTGCCCAGTATCAGAATGCTGGCTAAATCTGCAGGGGTTAGTCCTGTTCCGATGTGGCGAGCCGTTAATAGCCTCGCAGATGATGGAACATTGGAAGTAATCCAGGGTAGTGGAGTAAGGGTGAAGCCCTATCCTGAAGAACCCAGTGCGCAAATCAGAAAGGGGTGGGTCGGACTGCGGGATCGCATTCATAAAGATATACTTTGTGGCTTTTACCCACCTGATAGCCTTATGCCTACTTTAAAGGAGATGAGGGTGCATTACGGTGTCAGTTTCCGTACCTTAAAAAAAGCACTGGACAATCTTGAGGGTTCGGGCAGTATTACCCAGGAATTCAGGACCTACCGTGTCGTATCATTCTCATCCCAAAAAGCTACCGCCAAAATTGTACTGCTTGGGTGGTGCCATCCCCAGGTTGAGATGCAGACCAGAACCCCCTGGGGAGAAGAGTTTCTAAGAACTTGTGAAAACTTGTGCTCAGGAATGCGACTAAATCTCTGCATCTATAACTATAGCCTGGAAAATGGTGTTCTACTATATAAAGATCAGGAAGGTAATAAATCAAGCATTTTAAATACCGATGATACTGTTGTAGGGTATCTTCTCTGGGCACAAAGTCCCGATGAACTTTATCGGGAAGTTATAAGCCGCCTCAACCATTTTAAAAAACCGGTTGCGGTACTCCAGGAGGGATCACAACTTCGAGTTTCTGACCTCCTCAAGCACAATCGCTCAATGAAAATCTTCTCAATAGCCACAGGTACCAAAGCTGCCCAGAACGTTGCAACATTTCTCGTTGAAAATGGTCACAAAAAAATAGCCTACATTTCTCCCTTTCATAAAAGTGACTGGTCTAAAGCTCGCTACCACGGACTCCAGGAGATTTATAGTCGTTTAGGTTCAGATGGTAATGTTTACCCATTTACTATCGACAGCTACGGTCTCAGCCATGAATTCAGAGACGCGATAAAACACCCGGATCAAATTTTAAAAGAAATAATGCCAACCCTCACTCATAACAGTTTTCCTGAACGAATGATCAGCTCGATTTATAAAATGGGCCCCACAATTCACAGAAAAATGGAAGTTGAGGTGGTACGGGCTTTCATGCAACCTCTGCTAACTAAAGCCCTTCAAAATGAAGACTGCACAGCCTGGGTCTGTGCCAGCGACTACGCCGCATTCATTGCAATGGATTTTCTGGATCAGAACAATAAAAAAATCGCCTTAATTGGATTTGATGACACATTTGAAGCTTTCAGGCGTGGCCTCACATCTTATAACTTTAACATCCGTGGATTGGTGCAGGCGATGCTTTCCTACATTATCAACCCAAGCTCCGAAAGTATTACCAAAAGTTCAGGTGCTTTTGAAATAGAAGGGATGCTGGTAAAGCGCAGAACAAGTTTTAAAGTATAACACCACTAGCCTTAAGCGCAACTACGCAATTTGAGTTCCGCGGGATAGGGATTAAAATAGTACTGTCGTTCAAGGTAGCTTTTATTATACTTTTCAATGTAATGATTCAGCAATGTCAATGGTACTATAAGCGGTACCAGAGTACGGTGATACAGCACAATCAACTCATTTAGCTCCCGTTTCTCTTCACCACTAAGCTCTTTTTTAAAGTATCCAGCAATGTGGTATAATACATTAACGTGTTTGTTTACGCTTGCTTGGGTATCAAGGATATCCATAACCTTACCTATGTACTCCTTAGAAAGCAGTGTAATATCCCTGTTTCCCCCATTGGCCACCAAACTACCAAGTTCTCTGGCTTTAACAGGGCTATGTGCCATAAAAATGAGCTTATGATCAGCATGCCACTCTGTTATCGCATGCATTGTAAGAGGTTTGGCTGTAAGCTCCAGCCATCGTGCATAGATAAATACCCTTTCAACAAAACTTTCCCTTATCTGGCTGTTATGAAGGCGCCCCTCGTCTTCTTTTGGAAGGATCGGAAATGATGAGCTGAAGCTGGAGGCAAATACTCCTGCACTTTTTCGTCTAACCACCGCTCCCTTACAATAAATTTTTGTGTCCCTAAGCCCACAGCTTGGAGACTTACATTTAAATATAAATCCACACAAATCTTGTGTCGCCAACCACTCCTTTTTTTGATTGCTCCATTTTGCTATCTGCTCGGTTAAATCCTCTCCATCTTTTCTCCTTACGCGACTGCCACTCTTTGTTTCAAGTAAAAACATTCTTTCCCTTGGAACTCCAAGCCCGCATTCCACTTCAGGACAAACCGGTATCCATTGCACAAATCTGCCAAGTGTATCACGAAGATACCTATCAAGTTTGTGGTTACCATCATACCTTACCTTTTGGCCCAGCAGGCAGGCACTAATACCCAATCTGATCAGGGGCAAACGTTTTTCTTCCACCTCTCCTCCTCAGCGGCAAAACTAAAATTAACTAATCAAAACTATGCCAAAAAAAGAGAACAGGAAAATTTAATTGTTACTTCAGGCAAACTCACATTATTCAATCAATATATCCCACAGGATGGCTTAGCAGCACCACCTGAGAGTCTTTGAGATTTAGACGCCTATGAAGCGCCTCAGCATCAAGCATTCCAATTACAACTGTTCCCATTCCGTTTCCAGAACAGAAAAGTGAGATGTTCTGAGAAACAATTCCGGCATGCATTGCTGCATACTGAGCGTGTTCGGCTTCATTGCCACGAGAGTAGCGGGACATATCCGAAACAATAAGTACCGTAACGGGTGCAGTACCCACAAAGCCCTGTATTCCAGCTTCTGATCGTATGTCACCCCTAAGCACAGGATCAAGTACATTAGCAAATGCATCGTAATGATAAACACCATCTTCTGTGAAGATATAGAGATCGATATCCTGAACATTGAATGCCGTTGGAGCTGTGCGTTTTCCCTCTTCGGGACGGTTTACACCATTGGCAGCCCACAGCAAATCACTTATGTCCTGATCACTCAGTTCCCTGTCACTCCACTGACGAACAGATCTTCTCTGGGCCAAAGCCTGCATTATCGCCTCTCCCCTCTCTGTATCGGGTGTATTAAGCTCTATTGGTTCCAAATCCTGTGCAAAGAGGGAACCTGTCATGATAATACTTACCAGTATGGTTAAAGCACCTAACTTCATAAAACTCACTTCCTTTCATAAAAAGTATTTCCCTTAAAAATGGTTACCATCCATATTTGCAAGGCAATAACAACCAGAACGGTTAGTTTTACCCCCAAAAGCACCAGAGAATTTGGCAATGGATGGCTTCCTATTTTAACACAAATATATGCTTTGGGCGTTTCAGAGAGATTATTGAAAAAAAAATTGGCTTGTTCACTATTTAGATGTTATATTTGAGCTATGAATTACAAAAAATGGCTTAAATCTGGCAAACAAACAAAAAAGCACTACCTTCTGCCTGTTTTTATATTGCTATTAAGCACATTCCCTGCTTTATGTTGTGATAGTGCCAAAGAGAATAACCATTGTTCGGAGAGGGTAGAGTGTTGCTCTCAACAACAGTGTTGTCATTTCCAGAACGACTCCAGTTGTATATCCTGCTCAAAACACAATGATACCTCTGAGAGTACAAAAATTGATACACAACACCATGCTTACATTTTGCATTCCTCAGCCAAACTCACTGAAGACTTTTGTAGTGCTTATTGCTTTTCTGCACTAATATCACAGTCACCGATTAATTCACACAATATATCCCTCCATATACCATTTACAATCCTCTTGATTTGATACCTTCAGCTTCCTTCTACAGTAGTAGTTGTAGTTCTGGTTTACAAAAAGTCGATAATTTCAACTTGTAAGAGAATCACTATTATACTTATAGGTCATGTGTATTAGTGTACTTACCATTTCTTCAGAGGAAAAAAATGAAAAACTCAATACCTTTATTAAAAAAATACAAATTTTTAGCACTCATTTTGATAATAGCACTATCTTCATTTGTTTATTTATTTGCTGGCTCTTCAAAGCAAACCGAGCATTACGGAGAATCGGTTCCTGCCGATGCAGAAGTGGTCGCACTCAGTGACATTATTTCAGACCCCGACCAGTATCATGACAAAAAAGTGGTGATGGAAGGTGTGCTAACCGGACAGTGTGCATCTCTGTGTAAGTTCAATTACAGTGAGGGCAATGATGTAACAGTAGTTCACCTCAGCGGTTTCAAAGCACCACGGTTAGCAGTAGGTACAAGGGTAAGAATTTACTCCCGAATTACCGCTGGTGAAAATCGCTTTGTAATAACAACCACCGGTCTTGAATTACTGTAAGGAGCGTTAATCATGAATTTTTTCAGTTTAGCAATAAACAACATAAAACGTAGTCCGGTTCGGGCAATACTTACCGCTATGAGTGTATTGGTTTCTGCAGCGACATTAATCATAGTTCTGTCACTGGACAAGGGTTACTCTTCGGCAGTAAGTAATGATTTGCGAGAAAATACCGGCATTCATCTTTTTGTAACCCGTGAAGGATGTCCCATTGAAGCAGCATCTGTTATTGCTCAGGGCGGATTAAGCCCTGTCTATGTGGATGAGACATTAGTAGACAAGATAAGACAGGTTCCAAATGTGGAGGATGTCTTACCATTTAAACTATTTGCTATCACTACCGATGACGGCATGCGTACAGATATTTTCATGGGAGTTACTGAATCTATTCTAGAAATCAGACCAGATTGGAAAATTGCAAGGGGTGGTTGGTTTGAAGAGGAAAACTCTGTTATCCTTGGTGCTGAGGTGGCCCTTATCGAACAGCTTGGGATAGGTGACCGCATGTATTCCGAACATTTTGATAAGGAGTTTGTAGTAAGTGGTATTCTTGAAAGCAATCTGACACAGGATGATGGTGCCTTTTTTCTCCCACTCCAAAGTTCTTTGGAACTGGTAAACAGAAAAGGGAGACTTTCTGCAATAGCAATTAAACTCAATGACATTTCCTACATGGACCAAACACGCAGTGAACTGCAGGCAATGGTTCCGGAAGAATACTACATAGTAGGTTCCAAGGAGCTTAGTGATGGAATTCTTCAGTTCTTTGGATCTACACGGGTAATAATGTTTGTTATGGTATTGGTAGCGTTTATTATTGCCGTTTTTGGAATAATTAACACTATGCTCATGTCGGTGCTTGAGCGAAAAAAGGAGATCGCCTATCTTAAGTGTGTAGGTGCAGGAAGAAGTGATCTAATAAAGATGATTACCATAGAAACTTTAACTATCTGCATCATTGGTAGTGCAGCAGGAACCATCGCAGGTACACTTTTAAGTCCTGTGTTTGGCAATTTTATGAGACAATTTATAACGATCTTTGTCCCGGCAGGGTCGATCGTTCAAACTGATGTACGTATGGCTTTGATGGCTTTTGTTACCTGTTCGTTTGTAGGTATGGTCTGCGCTATCTATCCAGCCCTTAAAGCTGCCCGCATTGTCCCGATGGAGGTACTTAGAAATGAGTAAAATTATTGAACTTAAAAACATTAGCAAAATATACAACCGTGGATCAGAAACTGTACATGCAGTAAAAGACATTACATTTACCCTAAATAAAGGCGATTATGTCTCTGTGATGGGGCCATCTGGATCGGGCAAAACTACATTGTTAAACATTATGGGATGTCTGGATAAACCTTCAAATGGCAGTATTTTTATAAATGATACAGAAACATCAGACCTGCAGGAAAGAGATTTGGTCAATATCAGAAAAGAAAATATTGGATTTGTTTTTCAGCAGTTTTTTCTGATTCCAACTCTCACAGTGAAGCAAAATGTGCAACTGCCTGTTCTTTTTGCGAAAAAGAAGATAGATGATAAAAAAGCACGGGAGCTTCTTGAACTGGTTGGTCTGGGAAAACGAATGGAGCACTTGCCCTCTCAACTTTCAGGTGGAGAGATGCAAAGAGTAGCCATTGCCAGAAGTTTAATCAATGATCCTCCTATACTTTTGGCCGATGAGCCTACAGGTAATCTCGATACTAAAAACGCCAACAATATCATGTCTCTCTTTGAAAGACTTAATTCAAAGGGATTAACTGTCATTATCGTAACACACAACCCCGAACTGGTTAAACATTGTACAAAGGTGGTGCATATTGAAGATGGACAGATTAAAAATTAAAGCACTGCCCTTGGTACTGTTAGTACTGTTCTCGTCTGCTGATGCAATCTGGAATATCTCAACAGAGGGTGATTTCAGATATCATGGTAGTAGCAATGAGCACTGGGTTGGTGTTGATGCCCTGACCCTCGTTGCCCGCAAAGTCGTTTCAGACAGTAAAGGTGACAGGTGGGATTTTGGGCTAAACAGCGAAATTAGTGATAATTTTTCTTCCCTTGAGATTCATGAATTATACGCTAACCTGAAAGGGCCTTTAGGGAGGTGGAATATAACAGCAGGAAGAATGAGGCTTCCCTGGGGACTTATCCCCGAATACAGTACCTATCGATACCTTTTTGACACCAACGAGGAACAAACGCTTGGTTTCGAAAGTGACAATGGTATAATGTTTTCGGGAATAAGAGGAAGGGTCGATTATGGTATTGCCCTTACCCAGGGCTACGGAATGAAACTCGCACGAGGTGTGGGACACGGTCTTATAACAGGAAGACTGGGTTTCACGCTGGGAGAATTTGATGATTACATTCTCGGGGTTTCATCGGCTGTGGGAAGAGCAAACCAGGGTCATGGACATAACTCCGATTCGACGACATCTGCACAGAAGATACTCTCGGCTGTTGACTTTACACTGTATTCGGGGAGAGCTACAAGCCGTTCAGAAATCACAGCAGGAAAACATGATGATGATTTTCTGATTGGACTGTTCTCTTCCCTGGACTTTGCTCTCCGCCCTGTGCTTTCCTTAAACCTGGCCGGCTCTTTTGTAAGAGTCGGTCACCAAAATGAAGATTATTTATACACTGGATTTTCCTGGAACACCAGACTCCTTACGGTAAGGGGTGGTTATACCTATTCTTATTATGGAGAAACGCAACATGAAGTTTCACTACAGCTTTATAAGCTTTTTAATTTTGTTATTTAGCTCAAATGCTCTTTTTGCTCAGGAAGAATTTGTTTGTGTATGGAGAAATCCAGAACGCACAATGACTCGCATTTTCCCCGATGCAAGAGATTACCGTACTGTGGATTACAGAATCAGCCGGGAGCAGAGAAGGGCTATTGAAGAGAGGCTGGGCTCTCAGCTGCTCAGAGGCCAGCAAACTCAGTATCAAAACTATGAAATGATAGGTAATGATGGAGTAGTGATTGGCCATACTATAGCAGCATCGCAAAGAGGAGAATTTGGAGCAATAGAGTTTGTCTTTGGCCTTGATACGAATCTGGTCATTAAGGGAATCTATATTCAAAGAACCCGTGAAAGAAACACCACATTCAGAGAACGAGAGTTTCTCGATCTGTTTGTGGGAAAGGGTATTGAAGATATAGAAACAATAGAAGACCTCTATGAAGGTGAAAGTTCATATGGAACAGATGCTGTTATCCTTGGAATCAGAAAGGAGCTTATGACGTTTGATGAAATGGTGCTTAGACAGGAGGGTGAATAATAAACCCTTATTTCTTTGGCTTACCATAATGTAATACCCTATACCACTTAATCTTTTAAAAGGAGTAATGCATGAAAACTTTCGTTTTGGCTATAGCACTGTTAGTTGCATTGGTGGGTTGTACTGATTCTGAAACAGATAACGTACAGCCGGTTCAAACAGGGGAAAGTTCATCAACCATGGATGAAATGGAACATATGGATGATGAACATATGACTATGCATGAAACCATGATGGAAATGGGTTCTGAAATGATGGAATGCCATGATAGTGAAACTACTGATTTGGACGACTCCGCGCCGTCTTCTCCACAAGAAACAGAAGATGATCACGCAGCTCATCATTGAGGTAATAAACGGGCGTGAATTTCACGCCCACTATTATCGTTCTATTTCGGTCGTGTATTTAACCACTGTAGCCCAAAACAGGACCTGAACAGGTAAACACCCCCTTTTTTTCATATAATAACCTGTACATAGTAATTGACCTCTAACGCTGTACGCTTCATTGAAACGAATTATTGATCCGCATCCAATGATTTCCATATTCGCTGTATTAACCAAATATAATACCCTTATTGACTTACAATTTGGTTGGTTAATCTTATTTTCGACAAGTATTATATTTCACCAAAAGCTACTCTGTCCAACTCACAACAGAGCATCGAGCTATACTACCTGCTCTAAATGTATTTCTATGACTTACTTTTCTACCTGAGCAGTTAGTAACCTGAAAACACCAAAATAATAGCATTTTTCTTCGTGTATACGGAAATTAGCTTCGTTAAGCAACCGAGTGGTAGAACGGTTCAGATGATCACCAATAAGCGGAACAGACACATAGTTTAACCAATCAAACAAAATTGCTAAAGGGGTATGATCTGGTCTGACATGCTCTAACATATACAGTGTCCCTCCCGGTTTTAATACCCGCCCTATCTCTACTAAACCTTTAACGGGATTGTCTACCGTGCAAAAAACAAGAGAAGAGAGTACTGCAGGGAACCCGGAATCTTTAAAGGGCAGGTTTTCTATATCAAATGAACTGAAGGTTATAGTTATGCCTCTTGAAAGAGCTCTTCTTTGGGCATAACGCAGCATGGCCACACTTAAATCACCGGCAGTTAGTTGCACAGATGATTTGTAGTAATTGATGCTCCTGCCACTACCGATCCCTACTTCAAGGATTCTTTTCTCTTTTATTTTGCTGTGCAAAGTCTTCCTTACACTCGATAACAACAGTTCAAGTATTTTCTCCCCGTGCTCGTAAACAGGTGCAAAATTATCATATTTATCCCTGATTGTATTCACAATTATATCCCTTCTTAGATTCTTTCACCTAAACAGCTCTATGCAAATTGAGTTCCATGCATACGTTTCACAAGCGCTCTGTTTCTCTGCACAACTCAGTACCTTTTATACTGTACCCCGGATATATATGCCAAAGCCAGGCAGCTCTGTCTCAATGATTACCAGCATCAAGCACCTCAGAAACCTCTCAAAGAGGTGGTCACTATTCTCAGTGAGGTGGTCACTATTCTCAGTGAGGTGGTCACTATTCTCAGTGAGGTGGTCACTATTCTCAGTGAGGCGGTCTCTATTCTCAGTGAGGCGGTCTCTATTCTCAGTGAGGCGGT
>JARUKZ010000026.1 GCA_029688955.1 Chitinispirillales bacterium ANBcel5
TTATAATTTTTATAAATTATATTCTTTAATTTTGGGGCTAAAAATTGAAAGCAGGAATTCTGAATGAAATACAGGTATAGTGATATTACAAAACAGTTTATGAACAATGAACAGCAATTAAAGATAAAAAAGTGCAGGGTTGGGATTGGTGGTGCCGGTGGTCTTGGCTCCAATTGCGCATTAATTCTTGCAAGGTGCGGGTTTGAAAACTTTGTAGTTGCCGACTATGATAGGGTTGAACTGACTAACCTCAACCGTCAAATCTATTTTCCTGCCCACATCGGTAAGTACAAGGTAGATTGTTTGAAGGAGATTCTTTTGACCCTGAACCCTGAGATGGCGGTGCAAACTCATAAGGTGAGAGTAGAGATGGATAATGGAGCAAAAATTTTCGGTGACTGTGATATAATAGTTGAGGCCTTTGATGTACCCGAGTCAAAAGTGATGATGTTTGATTCGTTTTCGTGCTCAGGTAAAACACTGGTAACTGTAAGTGGGCTTGGTGGTTACGGGGACAGCGACCGAATACAAGTTAGGAAGATCGGGGATCGCATATACATCATCGGGGATGAAAAAAGTGGACTTAGAGAGGATGTTAAACCGTTTGCACCCTGTGTTACCATTGCGGCGGCAAAGCAGGCCGATGTGGTTTTGAGTGTTGTTAACGGTATAGATCCTCTCCAAAAAAAAAATAAAACTATCGGTTAACACCAATTAGAATTTTATGAACAGAGGTTTCTTCATCGATATCATCTTCTACCAAAACTACAATCAGGTAACTTCCGATTCCTACCGTCCTTCCATTTGTATTTAAACCATTCCACTCGGTTTGTATTTTGTTTGAGTAAAGTTTGTTTTCTTTGATTTCTTTGTGTACGATATTCCCTACGTTATCATAAATGGTAATATTTGCAGAAAAATCTATATGTACCCTTGTTTTAGTGGAAGATGTAATATGGATCTGAAGTGACTCCTCTGCGGGGTCAAATGGATTAGGGCCGGCAAAAACCTCATATTCTGGTTTGGGTAGTCGGATTGCCAATGGTACTCTTTTGTTTGTGCTAATATCCTGTACATTTGAGTACAAATCTGCAACATTTGCTTCTGGATTTATCCAAACCGAATCGCCCTCCAGTGGGTACTCTATATCATTTAAGCTTCTGACAAGAAATGCCCATTCACTTCGGTTTGCTCTCAGTTGCTGAAGTTCCATAGAGTAATTCTGGTTGTGCTCGGTCTCTTCAAAGAGGAAAGGTGTTGAATGGGGAACATCCAACACCTCTTCTGAAAAGGTAATAAAGAGGGTATCGGTACAATAAGTATCTGAGTCGCAATAACTATACAGTGCAGATACTAAAACTGGTGCAGCACTGTCCTGCAGTGTTTGACTAGTAGTGAAACTATCAAAACTGTTGAATTCTGCCCGGGCAACTAAATTTCCGGATGTTTGATCAATCAGTGTTTGGCTGAATGCATCGGTTAGATTAACTTCGATCTGTGTGCTGTCTTGTGTGTAGGAAAGCCGGTATTGCTCAATTGCCGGTGTTTTTGTTCCTTCAAAGCAGGTAAATTCAAGATTTGTTTCAGATAATAAAGGTGGTTTGGAAAAGGTAAGACGAGCGTAATCAACGATTCCATTTCCATTACTGTCTCTATAGTATCCGGAGAGCAAAAGAGGTGGTTTTCTTCTGATTTTAATTGGCACAGGACGATTTTCTGGGTGGGCACTGTTATCGTAAAAATCTGTAAGCGGGCCATCGGGATTGAATCGAATGCTATCCGTTTCAGAGATAGTGAGTTCTCTGGCACTGAGCAAAACCCCAATGGTATCTTGGTGTCGGGGAATCACATTGCTTACGTTAAGTATAAGTTCAGGCTCCTGGTCTTTTCGTAGAAGAAGCGATTCACCGCTAAGCGAGTTTAGCATAACCCTCTCGGTTAAGATGAGCAAAAGGGTATCTCTTTGCTGGTAATCTCCTTCAACAAGGATCGCTTCTTTTATCAGGGGGCCCACACTATCAGCAACACTAAACGGTGTTGAGCGTATATTATTCTGATATATAGTTGTATAATGCATTCCCAGCATGTCTGTTGCAAATGTCGTTTGTTCTCTCTGATATGGTTGAGCTACATTGATTGTGATATGCGTGGAATCTAAGGGGTTAATAATCATCTCATCTGGTGTAAAAAGCTGACTGTTTTCTATTGATGGCCATGAGATTCTGATGGAATCCGGGGGTGATTCCAGTTCGTGGTCAAAGTAAATTTCAAACCTGTCGACCATTCCATAGCCATTGTCTGCATGAGCAGAGGCGTGTTCAATTGTGGGTATTATTATTCTCTCTGGAACTGTGAAATAGATTTCGCCCTCCTGAGACATGTCTTCTCTTAGATAGTAGGCGACGGTGTAGGTACCGGGTTCCAGGCTGGTTATCGAATTCTCATCTATAGTAATGCCTGTGAAATCTTCAGAAATAATGATCCCTCCATAGGATATACCTGAGGGTAGTTTGTGAGGGTCAGGATAGGAAGGCCCGGTTAGGGAAAAGTCCACTATTGCCTGCTGTACATCTGTTCTTGGATTATCATCATCACAATCTATACAGGTCAGTTCACAGGATAACCCCTCTTTCTCTTCACGGGTAAAAAGGTCGTATTGTACAACCCCCTCGGAGAGGAAATCTGCTTTATAAAAAATTCTGCTTCTTGAGATCAGGTCAATAGAAGTAACAATTCTAAGGTTTGAACCCCAGCGGTGTCTTTCCACAAAAAAGAGATTAAAATCGTAGACTTCTCCTGGAACAAGGCCAAGAGTATCTAAATCCACCGCGCCGTATTCCGGATTATGAACACCCCCTATATCGACAACTAATTGGCTGTCGATAAACACCCATACATCATCATCACCTCTGAATTCAAATGTTTGGCCTGGTTCGTACACAAACTGCGCAGGAACTTCCATTGAAAAATGAAAGTTGTTACCGCGTCCATCGTGGTCGAAATTAGGGTTAGGAATGGTTTGGGCACTATCCAGATATAGCCAATCATCAATAGGAAAAAAGTTAGGGTCATCTATCTCATAAAGACCCTCTTCGTTTCTGTGGAGAATAAGATTATGGCAAATTTCGTTGGTATATCCACCTTCGAAAACCTCTACGGTAAACCAGGATGCCAGATCGGTGTAACAATTGCTACTATCAACATATGCCTGTACGGGTTTTCCATCTGGTCCAAGCCGCTCTTCTACCATACCAGTGACTAAACCGGTAACGCAAGCCTGGAAATCGGGATGGTTTTCGTTAATATCCCGTATGGTAGCAGCCAGTGCAATTACGTCGCATTTGCCAACGCGATTGGGGAAAGAGGAGGTAATTTGAAGTTCCCCACCTGGTTGAGACGGAAGAAGCCACAGTGTGTCATGTTCTTCTAAATGAAGTGCGGGATTTAAAAAATCACCATCCTGAAATCCTGCTTCCGAATAGATGGAACTGTCACGTGAGTTAATGAATTTAAACTCTAAAGAAGATGGGTCACCAAAGAGTCGGTAACTATGCCATCCACAATAATCGATCTGTGGTTCCATGCGTCTGATAGCCTCATCGGGAAACTGTATTCTTGGAAATCCAAGATCCCATGGGTTAAAAAACATAACAACTCTGCTCTCCGGTTCACTAAACAGGAGCTCAGGGTCAGAATCGGGTGAAGAAACGCTGATCCATACCTGCTCAGCATTGGGATTCTGTTCAACAAGTGTGTTTAGAGCGATTCTTTGTGAGCCACCTCTGTATATCACTCTGTTATCATGCTGATCATCGCCTGTGGGTATAACGCTCATGAATTCCAATCTGGAATGAGAGGTTGTATTTAAAAGTGTATGTTTATACCAGCCTGCGCCCTGGGCTTCCATCTCCTCTCCCGGCCACCATCCGGTTTCCTCTGAGAGGATGTATAGTGGGGTTTGCGAGCGTACCGGATCATCATACCATGGGCTTTGAAAGTGAATGGTAAGTTGAGAAAATGAATAAGAAGATATAAAAAAGAGCAGAAGAAAAGAACTTACCTTCACTCTATTTATGAGAAAAGACATGTGTGCCCCCCGTTTAATTTTGCGCAAAAGGGATAAAAACTCCCATATTTAGTATAATAATAAAAATTGCACTCTAATGCCCTATAAATAACTGTAATGGAGAAAAAAGTGTGGTCAGTGCAGTCAACGAATTCAAACGTGTGTTCACTGCTGCAAAAATAACGGAGTAGTTACAATGAGTCTCAGGGTTCTTGGGAACGAAAATTGTAAGTAGCAAAGGGAAGAAAGTGTCATCAAAGTAGTTATTTAAAGATTTTTGATCAGTGAGGTTGTTTGTTGGTATATTTAGTAATAAAGATATGGAATAGTAATCCAAATGAAAGAGGGAACAGATGGCAATATTTGCAATATGTGTGTCGGTTTCTATTGTTCTTATGGTTCTTTTTGTTTTTATTAATCACCCCTATTATAAGCTTACGTATGGCCAAAAAGCATCAAGGATTATTACCAGAACCCTTCTGCTAAACAGTGCAGCACTTTTGATTGGTTGGGCTCCGGTTGTTCATTTCTGGCCAACATTTAGTCTAAGATACCTTTTACCATTTGCCAGCATAATAGGGGCACTTGGCTGTGTTGGCAGTAGGTTTATTTATCATGAATTAATTCCTGAGGAACTTGCCCGGCGACTTCTTGAGCTGGTTGAAGAAAAATCAAAAGAGCGGGTGTGAGGTTAATCCCTTGCTCTTTTGATTTTTATGCGCTTAAAGGTACTATACCCCCCCTTTCCCTACACAGGTACTTCTTTTGCTCTGATTATGTAGGTAAACTATGTGAATCTGATTAGGTATATAAATCGGGAGCAAGGGAGATGGATCTGCAAAGGTATCTGTTTAGACGTCAGTATATAATTGGACCTCACTATGCAAAGGGATTGGAAGGCTGGAAGCAGCTAAAGATAGAGGATAATTTATTTCTAACCGCACATCCTGATCTCTCGGTAACAACGATTGGTGGAGATGGTTGTTTTCTTTTGCTCTTGGGCTATATTCTTGATCCACTTAACCCTCAATATAACGACACTCAAATACTTTCTGAGATGTTTAGCGATTTTGATACGTTTGAAGACATTTTCGAAAAAATTGATCATTTGGGTGGACGGTATGTACTGATTGCCGGCAAAGATAAACAAATAAAAGCTTTTAATGATTGTGCGGGGTTCAGACAACTTTTTTTTCATACAGACCTTGCCGGCAAAATGTGGTGTGCCGGACAGCCTTCACTTCTTGCTGAACAGTGTGGGATTGCTATTGACCTAAAAATACGCAACCAATTCTTTTCACTCCCACTTTTCACTAAAAATCTTGAACATTGGTATCCTGCCGGCTTCACCATTTATAAAAAGGTATATCATCTGCAGCCCAATCACTTTCTGGACATGAAAACCGGTTCGGTGAAACGTTATTGGCCCAGAAGGCCTATAAACTCCTTTTCTTTAGATACCAGTATAGAATATAGCTGCAGCATCCTTAGAGGTATGATGGAAAGTGCTGTTAACAGGTTTGAAGTTGCAGTGGCCCTTACTGCTGGGCTTGATAGTAGGATAATTTTTGCTGCATCCAGAGATGTTTATGAGCGGTTATTCTTTTTTACCCATACTAATCAACGGTTATCATTAAATGACCCGGACATTACCATTCCTTCTCAAATGCTTTCTTATTTTGGGCTCAAACACAATCTTGTATACCATTTTCCAAAAGTAGAGAGAGAATTTGCTAACCTTATGAACAGAAATGTCGTTACAGCAAGATCAACAAAGATTTGTAATGCTTATACTATGTATAATTTCTTTAATGAAATTGGGCGGGAAATGGTCGTAACCAACGGTGTGGTGGGAGAGATGACGCGTAGTTTTTACTTTCTGCCAAAGAGCGTAAAGCTCAATGGATATCTTTTGGCTATGATTTCAGGAATGGGTGGATGTGAACTGGTCACCTCTGCTTTTACTGATTGGTTGAGGTCTGCAAAAGAGGTAATTAAAGATCATGATAATCTCCTCAATCTGTTTTACTGGGAGCAGCGCAACGGAAACTGGGCTGCGATGTCTTACAGCGAGTATGATATAGCGTTTGAAAGCCTTTCACCACTTAATTGCAGAAAGCTGGTGGAGGTTAGTATGGGGCTTAAACCTATTTTAAAAAACCAACCTGATTATCGTTTCCACAAAGGATTAATTCGCAGAATGTGGCCCGAAGTATTAAACTGGGATATTAATCCGGCTCCTAACAGGCTGCGGTCAACGCTAAGGAGTTTAAAGCGTACTAAAGCTCATTCACTGGTGAAAACTATACGGTTATTTCCCTATTCTGCAAAAGGAATGGTTTTATCCAAGAGTAAGTAGCTATTTCCCAATCTTTCCTTAAAACACCCAGTATAATAGTAAGTAAATTAGTGGTATAAAAATTGCCCTAATAATTGATAGCTTACTGTTATTTAAAAATATACACACTAAGCATTTTCTATTTGCAAGAAAAAATCACTATGTTCTCAATTAGCTTCTATAGTATTTCCATATTTTTATTAAGACAGATATAGTAAATACAAAGCCAAAAAGTTAACAATATAATTAGGGGAAAACTATGTTGTTTGGTGTTGTGGGACTAAATTTTAGAACTGCACCTATAGAAATCAGAGAAAAACTTTCTTTTGGCAATGATGAAATTTGCAGTGCCCTTGGCTTGCTTAGAGCCAAAGAGGAAGTACTGGAGTGTTTTATACTTTCTACCTGTAACAGAGTAGAAATATATGCATTGTTGCGGGAGTCGAGACTTGGATTGTTTGAGGATTTTTTTCGGGATTTTCATAAGTTTGAGGGTAATCTCAGTGGTATCATCTATCATAAACAGAATCTTGAAGCGGTGAGGCATCTTTGTTATGTGGCATCGGGACTGGATTCAATGATTATTGGGGAGTCACAAATTTTTGGTCAGATTAAGGATGCTTATGCAAAAGCACAGAAGTGTGGTACTGCAGGATATGCCTTTGATCATTTGATGGCACAGGTATTTAGTACTGTAAAAAAAATCCGTTCAAAAACTAAAATTGGTCAAAGTAATGTTTCTGTGAGTTATTCGGCGGTTAAACTTGCTAAGGGGGTATTTAATGAAATCGAAAACAGGTGTGTTTTGATCCTTGGGGCAGGAGAGATGGGAGAGTTAACAGTTAGAAATCTCATAAGCAGTGGTGTAAGTAATGTGATGGTTGCTAACAGAACCTTTACCAGGGCAGTTGAGCTTGCAGATAAGTTTAAGGGGACTGCTGTGATGCTGCATGAGATTAGGGAATATGTTCCAAAGGCAGATATCGTGATCTCTTCAATAGCTACCCCCGATTATGTTATTAAAAAAACAGATGTTGAAGAGATTTTAAAGAGAAGAAACCGGGAACCATTATTTATAGTTGATATATCGGTTCCAAGGAGTATAGATCCCGATTGCACTAATGTTGAAATGTGTCATTTATATAACATCGATGACTTAAAAGCTTTTAGCAATACTAATCTTCATTTGAGAAATATTGAGTCAAAAAAGGCAAAGGAAATAATTGAGTCAAAAATTGGCGATATGTATAGCTACATTCAGTCCCATGATATTATTCCTACAATGATCTCAATTAGAACAAGAGCTGAAGAGATAAGAAAAACCTGTATAGAATCTATGAAACTTGCAGAAGACCAGAGATCAGGAGTTGATAGTTTAACAAAAAACATTGTAAATAAAGTATTACATCATTCAGAAAGTAAGTTTAGGGATTATACGAATACTATCAGAACAAGTAGATAGATATAATCAATTGGAAAATAAATTGCATAATACAGTAATATATGAAAGAAAACTAAAGAAACCTCAACATTGAGAGCAAGTACAAATGAAAAAGTATATACGATTTATATCTGGCCTCAATACCTTTTTAAAGGGAAGGTTATCTGCGCCCGAAGCATATCAGGGTGCACAAAATCTACTAAAAGACAGAATCGCGAAAAGAGATGAAAATTTTTTAAACATAGTTGATAAGGGGATCTTTTCCTATTCTAAAAGCCCCTATAAAATGCTTCTGGAGCCAAAGAAAATAGCATACAGAGATATTAAAAACAAGGTAGAGAGTGAAGGAATCGAAAATACTCTTGAGTGGCTCAAATCGGAGGAAGTCTATTTTACCGTTGATGAATTCAAGGGAAAAGTACCAGTGAAAAGAAATGGGGTTGAGTTTGTGTGTAAAGAGTCGATGTTTGATAACCCGTTTCTTTCAACGGCATATGAGGTGAGAAGCGGAGCCACGCGCAGTGCCGGGACCAGAGTTAGAATAGATTTTGACTATTTAAGCCAAAGATCACTGTATGATGCGTATCTTCTGCATCTGCACGGGTCATTAACAGTACCCATCGCCAACTGGTTTCCACTTTTTCCAGGTGCTCCGGGGATCAATTCTTCCCTGAGATTCAGTCGTATTGGTAACCCGCCTCAAAAATGGTTTTCTCAGGTAGAAAAGGCACAGATCAAGGTCAACTGGGAGAAAACATGGGGAACAGAGCTGATATTTTTCATGAGCAGGCTTCATGGCATGTCACTGGCAAAACCTGAATATGTAAGTTTAAACCATGCTCATAAAATCGCCAGGTGGGCTTCAGCGATGTTAGATCACTATCCCAATTGTGTAATTTATACCTTTGCCACTTCAGCTGTACGTGTATGTATGGCTGCTAAAGAGAATGGATACAATATAAAAGGGACACGTTTTCTTGTTACAGGAGAAACGCTTACAGGGCAGAAGAGAAAAGAGATTGAATCGGTTGGGGCTGTTGCAATCCCGGTATATGGAATAAGTGAGGCTGGGGTGATTGCTGCTGGGTGTGAAAAACATAATAATTGTTCTTCAAGTCACGGTGGAAGTGATCATTGTCATCTATATAAAGATACCACGGCAGTAATAACTCACAAGCAAAGAGTACCCCACTTTGATCTGATAGTTGATTCCTTTTTGTTTTCTTCTCTTTTATACGAATCACCAAAGCTTCTATTAAATGTTGGTATGGGAGATTATGGTTCTGTTTATACAAAGGCTACCAATTGTGGATTTGGTAAAATAGGTTTTGATACTCATATTACCAATATTAAAAGCTATGAAAAGCTCACCGGGGAAGGGGTAACATTCGTTGATACAGATTTCATTAGAATAATAGAGAAAGATTTGCCTTCAAAGTTTGGAGGAAGCAGCACAGACTATCAACTTGTTGAGGAGGAAGATGAGAAAGGATTCAACAGACTACGACTCTTTGTAAGTCCGACACTGGGTACAATTAGAGAAGATGAATTAGTTACATTTTTTATGAATTCTTTAAAACAAAGTGAAAGTAGTCCGGAATCATGGGCACAGTCTGGATCTGAAATGTGGAATCAGGCACGAACCATACGAATAAAAAGAGAGCATCCCGCTACAACTCCCAGTGGAAAAATTTTACCTTTTCATATTCAGTCAAACGCACCTGCTAATTTAAAAAGAATAACAAAAGGGGAATAATTATGGGGTTTCCTGTACATAGACTAAGAAGGCTTAGAAAAAATGAGTATTTACGTAATATGGTTAGGGAAAACAGATTAAATGTTGAAAACTTTATCTGTCCTTTATTTGCGGTTCATGGGAATGGTGTGAAGCAAGAAATATCTATACTACCAGGAAATTATCATTTATCGGTGGATAGAATTGTGGAAGAGGCTAAAGAGATAAGAGATCTTGGAATCCCTGCAGTTTTGCTCTTTGGTGTTCCTCAGAGTAAAAACTTAGAAGCAACGGAAGCTTACGACCACAATGGAATTGTTCAAAGAGCTGTAAGGGCCATAAAAGAAGAGGTACCGCAACTTGTGGTTATTACTGATGTTTGTCTGTGTGAGTATACTCCTCATGGTCATTGCGGTGTTATAAAAGATGGATATCTTGATAACGATTCTTCCCTTGAACTCATTGAGAAGGTTACTGTATCACATGCTCAAGCTGGAGCAGATATTGTTGCACCTGCGGCAATGCTTGATGGCCAGATTAGCAGAATGCGAAAAGTTTTGGATGAATCGTCTCATACCAATGTTGCAATCATGGCTTACTCTGCAAAGTTTGCATCAAAGCTTTACGATCCTTTTTTCAAGGAGGGGACAGAATCTGTGCTGGAATTTGGTGATAAGCGTACTCATCAAATGGACTGTGCAAATGCCTTTGAGGCATTGCGTGAGATTGCTTTAGATATAGAAGAAGGTGCTGATATAGTAATGGTCAAACCGGCGATGTTTTATCTCGATGTTGTTTACAGAGCAAAGGAAAGATTTAAAGTACCTCTTGCAATATATAATGTCAGCGGTGAATATGCCATGCTTAAGGCCGCTTCGTCCATTGGAAAAATTGATGAATTTGAGATAAGAAACGAGATGTTAACAAGTTTTAAGAGAGCCGGGGCTGATCTGATTATCTCCTATCATGCCAAAGAAATCGCTCATAATTTAAATAGATGAGGAATCATTTATGGAAAAAATAAAGATTGTACATGTATATAAGTCTTTTAATGTTTATAATGGACTAATTGAGATATTGTCTATTTTAGCCAATGATCTCGATCATACCCGTTATGAGCTGGGGGTGGTGGTATTTGAGTATGAGAAGAATGCATTTGGTGAGCATTTTGAAAAACTCGGTGGGAAGATATTTAATCTAAATGTAGCGCAAAGTGCAATTAATGAAATAACAAGTTTTAATCAGCTTTATGACTTCTTTAAAACCTACAAGCCTCATGTAGTTCAAACCCATGTACTCAAGGCTAATCTTTTGGGAACAGTAGCTGCAAGAAAGGCGGGGGTTCCGGTGGTCATAGGGACCGAAATGACCCTGAAAGATACTGCTCCATCAAAGCTTGCAAGAATAAGAGATCGTTTTGTTCAGCCGATTACCAATGCTGCTATAGGTAAGTGTGATAAATTTGTTGTTACATCAGAGTTTATTAAAGATCAGTGGGAAAGCATCAGCAACTCAGAATTATTTCGGGTTATTTACCCTCCCTTTAATCTAACAAAATTAAATTCTGCTGGTAAAAAACGTTCCGGAAATAAAAAAGGGGAGGTACGAATTGGTTTTATCGGAAGGCTTTCAGATGAGAAATCAGTAGACGTTCTACTTGATGCAATGAAGATAGTGGTTTCTTTGAGACCTGAGGCACAGTTGAGTATTGTGGGGACTGGTCCGCTGGAAGAAAATCTTAAAAACTATACTTCCTCACTTAACCTGCAAAGCAATGTTACCTTTTGCGGATACAGCTCTAATGTATTTCAGTCCTTGCGTGAAATGGATATTTTTGTACTGTCATCAAGAACTGAAGGTTGTCCTATAGTAATTCTTGAGGCTATGGCGATGGGGTTGCCTGTTGTTGCGACCAGAGTCGGAGGAAATAGTGAACTTGTAGTGGATGGCAGTACAGGGTTACTGGTAAAACACAGTAATTGTAAGCAGATGGCTTCTGCCATACTTGAATTAATCCATGACCGTAGCCGAGCTCAAAAAATGGGGAAAGCTGGCAAGCAACGGGCATTTACAGTTTTTCATCCTAAAAAGTTCACTCAATCTTTGCAGCAGCTTTATGACGAACTATATCAAAAAAAGACAACTAATCAGACTGTACTAGAAACAAGTGATAAGTGAGATAAAGATGAAAAATATAGTAGTAATTGGTGGTGGTCTTGCTGGGTTGGGTGCGGCCTGGAAATTAAAGCAGATAAAAGAACCCCGGCTTTTAAAGTGCACTGTTTTAGAAAAGGAAAACAGGGTAGGTGGTTTATGCAGAACCGAAAATCAGTCTGGTTTTCTTTTTGATTATACCGGACACCTGCTTCATTTCAGAACTGAGCAGTTTAGAAATCTGGTGTTTTCGGTATTGGAAAAAAATATAGATAAAAGAAATAGAAGTGCCTGGATTTATTCAAACCAGGTTTATACAAAGTACCCCTTTCAGGCAAATCTTTTTGGGTTACCACAAAATATCGTAATAGAATGCATTTATGAATACAGCAAAAAATACTTTAATGACTATAAGGGAGAAATAAATACCTTTGATGACTGGATACGGGCCTATTTTGGTGATGGTATTGCGCGACACTTTATGATTCCCTACAATAAAAAAATCTACAGAAGAGATCCTTCACAGATGACCCCTGACTGTACGGGAAGATTTGTACCATCCAGTAATTTAAAATTACTCTTAGCAGGGGCGTTATCGGAGAACTGTGGTGAACTTGGGTATAACTCACTATTCCACTATCCCATTAAGGGAGGGATAGAGAGTATGGTCAAAGGGATCAGTTCACAAATTGATGGTGTTTCGGTGGGGGAATCGGTTGAAACAATACTTCCCTCTGAAAAAAAAGTTATCACATCAAAAAAAAGAAAAATCCCCTACGATTACCTCCTATCATCTCAGCCTATTACTTTGTTGGTAAACAGCATAGGCGAAAAGATTCCATCTTTGGTCACCCGTTCAGCATCAGAGCTGAAGCATGTTTCGGTTTTAAATATTAATCTGGGAGTAAAAGGCACTATAAGTAATAAACACTGGGTTTATATTCCTCAGGAAGACATGCTTTTTCACCGTATTGGTTTTCCTCACAATTTCTCGGATACTATGGCTCCTAAAGAGCACAGTTCCATTTACCTTGAAATTTCTTATGATCCAAAGGTTGGTATAGATATTGAGGAGGCAAAGAGAAGATCCATTAATGATTTAGAGAAAATGAAGGTTATCGAATCGGCTGATCAAGTCGTTTGTGAGAATGTTATCGACATACCGTTTGGGTATGTGATTTTCGACAAACAACGAAATACTGCTCTGTCTACTATCAATAAGTACCTTAGGGATAATAAAATCTATTCAATTGGTCGTTTCGGAGCCTGGGAATATCAATCAATGGAAGATTCCTTCATGATGGGAGTTACTGTTGCAGAAAAGGTATACAAAAGACATATACGCTTCTCAGAGTCAACGAAAAGAATAACCCACAAAGAATAAGGGACAAATGGATTTTAGAACATTCATTGCGGTTCTTGAGAAAAGAGGTTTAATCCAAACTGTAGAAGAACCTGTAGACTGGAAACATCAAATAGGTGAAATCAGTAGAACTGTACCTTCAGCTCTGTGGTTTAAAAATGTTAAGGACTATCCGGGACAAAGTGTTTTTACGGGTGCCCTGGGCAGTAGTGAGGCTATAGAGCTGTTATTTGAAATAGAGGGTCAAAAGAATAGAAGACGCCGGGAGCTTGTAAAAGCCATCCGCCAGCGTGCAAGGATTCCTCTTGCCCCTGTAGTGGTAGAAGATGGTCCTGTTACGGAAAATATCTGCATGGGTAAACATGTAAATCTGTTTCGTTTTGCTGTTCCGTGGTGGAGTCGTGTGGATGGTGGGAGATTCATTGGTACCTGGCATGTAAATATTACCAAGGATCCCCAGACAGGTAGTAGAAATGTTGGTGTATACAGGATGCAAATAGTGGATAAGAGAAGTGCTACAGTAAGTGTATCACCTAAGGGGCACTTGGCGATTCATATGAGGGAGGCAGAGAAGAGGGGAAAAGCATTAAAAATGGCTGTAGCTATTGGGGTGAGTGAGTTTTTGGTTATGGCAGGTGGTGCATCATTTGCTCTGGGAGTGGATGAGTACAGTATGGCTGGGGCCTGGGCTCGCAAGCCACTTGAGATTATCAGGTGCAGGGGTGTGGATCTTGAAGTACCCGCACAGTCTGAAATAGTTCTTGAGGGGGAGCTTAAACCAGGAATTCGGGTCAAAGATGGTCCCTATCTTGATTATGCCGGCATTGCGAATTCCAATCCGGCTGCATTTCTTTTTGAAGTTAACTCTGTAATGTATAGAAATAATCCCATTTTCAGGGGTACTGCTGTTGGCAGACCAGGTGCAGAAGATCATCATATGTTGTCTCTTTTAGCCGGTGCAGGGCTGGTGGATTTTCACGGATCAAAAATGAGGAGGTTGTTACAAAACTTTTTCTTAAAAAACAGGATGTATACATTGTTACAGATGAGTGGCAGAATAGGAAAACTAATTAAATAAGCAAAAGAAGGGGATGAAATGAGCAGAAAAAAGGGTAAACGCTTGCGTGTTTTGGGTCTCCTGATCATACTTCTTTTAATCTCCTTATCGTTTTTTTATTGGAATCAGAATAAAAGCAGGGTTAATCGTTTTACCAAAAATAACTGGGCAATAGGAATATACACCGGCCCTGATCCTTTTACGTTAAGTAGTCCTCCGCATATAGAAAATCCGGTACTAACAGCAGATGACATTACCGACATTAAAGCAGACTATGTAGCAGACCCGTTTATGATTAAAAAAGATTCTCTGTGGTACATGTTTTTTGAGGTGAAAAATTCTCTGACCAATCATAGTGACATAGGCCTGGCTGTTAGCAGAGACGGTTTTTCCTGGGAGTATGAAAGGATTGTACTTGATGAGCCATTTCACCTCTCCTATCCCTTAGTCTTTCTATATAAAGATGAATATTACATGATCCCTGAAAGCGCTGAAGCCATGCAGTTGCTTCTTTACAGAGCTAAGCAGTTTCCCTATTCCTGGGAGGTTGAGAAGGTACTTATAGAGGGTGAATTCGGGGACCATGTTCTTTTTAAGCATGATGCTACCTGGTGGTTGATTGCTAATTCATCACCCTACACTCACGACAACACAAAACTATTCTTTGCCGATAGTTTAAAGGGTACATGGACAGAGCATCCTCAGAGTCCTATAGTGATCTCTGATGCTTCCAGGGCAAGACCGGGGGGCAGAGTTCCTGCACTGGATGGAACAATTTACTGGTTTGCTCAGGATTGTTATCCTACCTATGGCAGAAAGCTTAATGCGTTTAAAATTACTGAACTAACACGAGAAAACTACAGTGATATTCCTCATTCAAAAAATCCTGTTTTGCAGCCCGGGGCCTATGATTGGACCAGGAGGGGTATGCATCACATTGATGCTCATAAATTACCTAACGAACAATGGATTGCATGTGTGGATGGATATAGCAGAAGTCTTTTTATCGAAATCGAATATTAAAAGTGGGAAAAAATGGCTACAAGAAAACTCGTTGTTGGAATCACCGGTGCGTCTGGAGTTATTTACGGGATATATTTGTTAAAGGAAGCAAAGCAATATGGGTTAGAAACACATTTAATAATTAGTGACACTGCAAGGAGGATTATTGAGTTTGAAACCTCTTTTTCTGTAGATCAGATAGAAACACTTGCTTCATTTGTGTATAGTCCCAACGATCTGTTTGCACCTGTTGCAAGTGGATCTTTTAAAACCGATGCTATGATTATTGCTCCATGCTCCATAAAAACCCTCTCATCTGTTGCTAACAGCTATTCTTCTTCATTAATAACCAGAGCTGCAGATGTTGCTCTAAAAGAAAAGAGGCGCCTTGTATTGTGTGTGAGGGAAACACCATTTCATTGTGGTCATCTTAAACTTATGCTTCAGGCCAGTGATGCAGGTGCAATTATTTCACCCCCCTGCCCCTCCTTTTACTCAAAACCTGATTCGCTGGACGAGATAGTTAAACAGAGCGTGGGCAAATTACTCGATCTGGTGGGAATAGATACTGTTCTATACAAACGCTGGTCCGGGGCATCGGATTTGCATGAATATGAATACTAAGACAAAACAAGAATGTGAACTATAGCAATAAAGGCGGTTTTAATGAATCAAATGATTCAGCGTTTTTTTAGGAAGTTGGCTTACATATCTCCTGGAGGAAGCACTTTGCGCCCACAACTTCACAGGATGCGGGGAGTAACCATTGGTAAAAACGTTTGGATAAGTCAGTATGTATACATAGACGAAATTCATCCAGAAGTCATAACTATAGAGGATAATTGTACAATCGGTTTGCATACCACTCTTGTATCTCATTTCTACTGGGGCCCAAGGCGTTCCTCACAGTTTGCGGGACCTATACATATCGAAGAAGATGTTTTTATCGGTCCCCATTGCGTGATACTTCCTAAGGTTAAAATTGGTAAAGGATCGGTGATTCAGGCTGGTACCGTGGTTTCAAAAGATGTTCCGCCAAATACTCTATGGGGGGTGGCAAAAGCGGGGCCCTTAGCAAGAGTGACCAATCCACTTACTGCAGAGGTTGGATATGATAGTTTTTTAAAAGGGTTGAGACCTTTGCAAGCACAGAAAGTCTTACACAAGAATAGTTAATTTACCTGAGCACTGTAATCTTAGTTTTCAAAACCGAGGATATATCATGGAAAACACAGATAGCTAAATAACTTTCATTTTTGATACTATCTATCGATTCATTCATACTTTGAAATTGTTTCTTTATTACATCTGCACCGACAGACCGTTCTCTGTTTTTATCATTTTGGATACATTGGCTTAGAGGTAGGTTAAAGATAAAGGCAGTTGTATTGAATGCTCCACACTGCTCATTTATTCTTAAAATACTTTCTCTTGATGTTTTTTTTACATTTGTTGCATCAATGACTGTTAATTTCTCATATTTCAAGCGTCTTTGTACAATTAGATGCACTAGATCAAAAGCATCCGAAGATACGCTTTGATCGTTTTCATCATCACTTATCATCCCCCTGCACTTATCTGATGATACTATTTCTGTTGGTAGGAAGTGTTTGGTTGCAAAGAGACTTTTTCCACTTCCAGAGGGCCCTATCATTACAATTACATTTGGGTATGGCAGTATAATATTCATTGTTCAGATAAATCATTAAGGTTTTCACCATCAAACGAGCAATAGCTACGCCAATCTGTTATGATAGCTTTTATCCAGCGTGGCAAAATTCTTGCTCTTTTTTGGAAAAAAAAGGTGAAGGACAGAGAACTTGTAATGACTGGCACTTACTGGAGAGTTTAGAGAATGGATCTTTCGACAAATTACATGGGTTTAACACTAAAAAATCCACTGATCGGGTCTTCATCACCGATTTGGTCTGATGAAAGTAATGTAAAGAGGTTCGAACAGGCAGGTGGTGCGGCAATCGTTTTATACTCTCTCTTTGAGGAACAGGTTGTGCTGGATGAAAAAAGTAAGAAAAACGCTGCATATGCAGATAAGGATGATGTTGAGTCATTCACCTATCTTCCGGATTTTGGACATTACTCCTTTTCTCCTCAGCAGTACCTTGATTTTATTGATAAGGTTAAAAAAAGTACCACCATACCCATTATAGCCAGTCTCAATGGAACTACTGCAGGGGAGTGGACACATTATGCTTCTGAGATTGAGGAGTGTGGGGCAGATGGTTTGGAGTTAAATATCTATTCCATTGCAGACGATCCTCTACTTTCGGCCCCATCAGTGGAGGAGAGTTATCTTGAGCTTATCAGGATCATTCGTAAAAGTATTAAAATTCCCTTTGCTGTAAAGATGAGTCCCTATTTCAGCTCTGTACCCAATATGGTTAAGAGAATACGGGATACAGGAGTAGATGGTATAGTATTGTTTAACAGGCTTTATGAGCCTGACATTAATCTAAAAACACTGGATGTTTTACCCGCCCTTAGATTAAGCAGTTCTGAAGATTTGAAGATGCGCTTACGGTGGGCCAGCATTCTTTTTGATAAAGTAGCCATCGATATAGGGATAAGCGGTGGGGTACACACAGCACAGGACGTAATAAAAAGTAAGGTTGCGGGGGCAAAAGCTGTAATGATGACCTCACGGTTACTTAAAGGCGACATAGAGGGGGTTAAAGACATACTGGCAGAGATTAGTTCGTGGCTTGATCGCAACGGGTATTCTTCACTTGGAGAGATTGAGGGGATGTTGAGTGAACTTACAGTAGATCATCTCAGGCATTTCAGAAGGGCTGAATATTTGAGGGTTTTAGGTAATTATCGTGAATGGATAAAACGACAGGAGGGATAAAATGTATTCAGATGAAGAGATACGCAGGTTGGTTTTAGATCAGCTTTCATGGGATGGAAGATTGGTGAATTCACGCATTGATGCTGAGGTTATGAATGGAGAGGTGATACTGAAGGGTACCGTGAGTTCCTACAGTGCAAGGCAGGCAGCAGAAGCAGATACATTGCTTGTTCCTGGGGTATTAAAGGTTAATGACCAAATGGTAATAGAATACCCCGGTGGTGTTGAAAAGGTGGCAGACAGAGAATTAAAAACATCAATGTTGAATCGATTCCTGTGGAATCCCAGCATCCCTGCTTCTCAGATAGATGTAGAAGTAAGGGATGGAAATGTTACTATTAAGGGAACGGTTGATGGGTACTGGAAAAAGATTAGGGCAGAGGAGATCGCCTATGATATGCGGGGGGTAATACACGTTAAAAATGAGCTGGTGGTAGTTCCCTCAAGAGACTACACAGACCGGGAGATTGCCGAATCGATTATTAATGCTTTCGAACGGAGCGGAAACATTGATCCCCAACGACTTGAGATGCAGGTGGAAAATGGGATCGTTTCTGTTGCAGGAAGTTTTGGAATAGCAGAGATCAGTGAAATACTTCATACGGTAAAATTTACCAGGGGAGTGCGAGACATCGTTAATCTGCTTCAGGTTCGTCGTGATGTGGCCTGATGAGGGGTGTATACCTTAATATGGAGTGACGATTGAAAGTAGAGACTTACAGTGGTTACAAGTTGGATGAATATCCGGTGCGTTTCTGGATTTTTGATGGAGAGCCGCTTGAGGTACTTGAGATTGAGGATCGATGGTATGGTCCGGGGTTTACTTACTTTAAAGTTTTTGCCGATAACGCCAGACATTACATACTTACACGTAACAATGAGTATGGTACATGGCAGGGTAGGGAGGTACAAACCTGATTTAACCAAGGAGACGGTATGATACCCAAGTCTGTTTTTGTAGATCCTGCGCTGGTTAAACATGCAAAGGTAAGAAAAGGAAAAAAATACCAGATCATGGGTGCCTGTGTACCCCAGGGCGAGGAGGGGATCGACACTAATTATACTCAGGATAATATTATCTACCAAATCAAAGATGATTCCGGAGAGATAATAGGACTGTTTGCCTGTACCTGTGTACCTGCCGAATTATGAATCGCACTGGGGATCAGGTGTACCTTTGATAGTAATTGAAAAACTATGAATAATTTGTTCAAGAAATAGAAGATGTAAATGATCTTACCAGTGATGTCGGCAGTGGTTGAGATATTTGGTCTTTTTGCAATAGGATGGATAGCTCATCACTGGGGCTATATCGATCAGAAGGAAACTGTCAGGTGGTCTCGTTTTTCAATCGATTTTCTTTTACCGGCCTATATCTTTAGCTCTATTACTCAGGGCTTTGAACCCGACCGTCTCCATGAATTATGGCCACTTCCATTCATTGGTATAGGATTGGTAATTATGGGGGCATCAACAGGGCTTCTTCTAAGATATGGATTATTTACCAGAAACAGGGATTTGAAGAAAACCTACCTTCATTTTTGTGCGGTGAATAACTCAGGTTACCTTCCTATCATAATCATAAGAAATCTATGGGGGGAGAGTGCTTTGGCCAATCTCTTTTTCTTCAATCTTGGGACTACCCTTGGTATGTGGACGATTGGAGTGGGGGTACTTGGGGAGATCAGAATCTTGCATAGCCTCCGAACAGTTCTAACCCCCAATCTGGTCGCTGTTCTTTTGGGCCTCTTCTTTTCCCTTTCCGGTCTTCAGGCTTTTGTTCCTTCAACGGTTAGAAATATTTTGATGACTGCCGGCTCTGCAGCGGTTCCAATGATGCTTATTCTTATAGGGGCCTCTTTTCACCGGCCGGGGCTTATACGGGTTAGCTGGCCTGTTTTTTATGCTTCCGCAAGCAGATTACTTCTGTTGCCTCTTATTGCAGTAATAATTCTCAATTTGCTTCCAATTAGCCGAGAAGTTTATAAGATTGCAGTCGTGGTTGCACTTATGCCTGTAGCTGTTTCTTCCACTATCCTCACTATTCGTTATGGAGGGGATCCCGATTATGCGGCTCAGACTTCTATAACCACATCGGTGGCTGCAATAATAACGGTTCCCCTTGCGTTGCACTTTTTGCTCTAAAAAGAACAAATGGGTCATTTTTTTAACAAATTGCTTCACCAACAGGTGCAATATTCAGTTACTCGCAACGCACTTTAGAGTATAATTGTCCATATGCTGACAGTAAGTTTGACCCGCGCTACATTCAGGAAGTAATTTTCTATGCTGGTTATAATTTTTTATTCGGCTGTTTTTGTTGAATCCTTGTATGGGAAAAGTGATTTTTAGAGTTACTGCTTAGGCTTAAATAGAAAGAAGGGAGCTCCATGAATATTCCTTTAATGGATATGATTACCCGGTCCGGGATGATGGGAAGAGTAATAATTCTTCTTCTTCTGATTTTTTCTTTGGTTTCCTGGGCCATTATTTTCAATCGTCTTGTTGTGTTGGGTCGCTTATCGTCGGGAAATCGGCTGTTTCGCAAGAAGTTTGCTGGTTTGAGGCGTCTTTCCGAGATAGAGAATTTAAGTCTCAGTGATCTCAACTCGCCAATGGCGCAGTTAGGCAGAAGTGGTGCTATTGAATATCGTCGAATTCTTGAGGATGCCAGGTCTCATACTGCAGTGAAGGACTGGTCGTTTTTCCTTCAGAACCAATTCACCATGGCCAGAGATTATCTTGAGAGCTCCTTTAACTCGATTGTGGCACCGTTTGATAAGGGTGTATTTCTTCTGGCTATGATCAGTAGTATTGCACCTTTTTTGGGCTTGTTGGGTACTGTATGGGGTATCATGAACTCCTTTTATGAGATAGGTACACATGGTTCAGCAAGTCTGCCGGTAGTTGCACCCGGAATCGCAGAGGCCTTGATTACTACCATCGTAGGGTTGGCGGTTGCTATACCTTCTCTGTTTTTCTACAACTATATCAACCATCGAACAGAGCGCATAGAGGATGATCTTGATGAATTTAAAGAGACACTGACGGTGCGCTTAAAAAGAGAGATTTTTAATTTGCTCTACAGTGGTAAGCCCACAAGGCAAACACCGCCATCACAAAGTAATAACTATGGTCCTTGAAACTGTATCAGATTATAATCTTGTGGAGCAGCAATGAGAAATAGAAAACGACGCAGACGGCGTGTGATTAGTGAGCTTAACCTCACCAACCTTATTGATGTGGTTTTTGCTCTTCTTATTATTTTTATGATTACTGCCCCTATGATGACTCAGGGGGTGCAGGTCGATCTACCTGAAACGGAGAGTCAAAACGTTGAGGCTCATGAGTCGATTCAGGTTTCAATCAATTCAAGTAACGAAATCTTTATCGATCACCAAAAGGTTCCGTTAGTAGAGTTTAGAGCACGGTTCAGAGATGTTTTTGCGGGAAGGTCAAATATCCCTGTTTTTGTCAATTCAGACAAAAAAGTGCCTTACGGATTGGTTATGCGTGTGATTTCTGACATTCAAAACGCAGGTGTAGTGAAATTGGGGTTTTTAACCACTCCACTGCAGTCTGAGGATGGGTACTGAGATAATGCAGGGTGAAAAACCTGATTTTGAATATGATGCCAAAGAGCTTTCATTCCGTGCAGTTTTGGGTATATCAGCTCTGTTTCATGTAATTATAATAATAATTATACCTGTATTAGCTATGCTCTTTTCCAGGCCGGCTGAATATGAGCGCCCTAAGACATTTGAACTTGTTCAGGTTCCACTACCGCCGGCTCCTACTCCTGAGCCTGTGGAGCAACCAGCGCCACAACAGGAAACACCTGAACCTCCGGAAGCAGAACCAGAACCAGAGCCAGTTCCTCAGGAGCAAACCGTTCCCGAGCCGGTGCAAGAGCCACCTGAGGAGCCGGTAGAGACTAAGCCCGTTGAGGAGCCAAGGGCTCAGGAGCCCGAGCCTCAGGATGAAGAGCCGGCACCCCGGGTTGAAGAAAATCTGGAGGAACTTGCCGAATTGTTGCGGGAACTACCTGTGCCCGCCGATATTTCTGCCCCGGGCGACTTTGAACAAGATTGGTATCTTAATGCCGTGGTTCAAAGGATTGAGCGTCACTGGATACCACCTTTTGAAGACCGAACCATATCGGTGGTGGTGAAATTCATTATTCATAATGATGGTTCAATAAGTGGTGTAGAAATTGTAAGATCAAGTGGAAACAGAACGGTGGATAATCTGGCAATTCGGGCTGTTAACCTGGCTGCTCCATTTGGGAGATTGCCTCCCGGGTTTTCCGGAGATCAACTGGAGCTTAATATAACCCTAATTCCAACTACCAGGAACTAAATATGAAATACCTGATTATTGCAGTAGTTTTCTTAATTTTACCTTCAACGCTCTTTTCCCAACAACGATTTGACCTTGATGTCTATGCAAGCAGATTCGATAGCATTCCAATTGGGATTGTTGATTTTTCCTCTACCAATGATCTTGAGGTCGAACGAAACGCTCCCTGGGAAGTTGTTGCGTCTGATTTTGATTTTAGTGGAAGGTTTCATGTGGTAAGTACACCTGAATATGACAGTGCTTTATTTATCGATAACGGGGTAGGCATTTATATTGATGGGGAGTACACTATTGAGGGTGATAACATAACAATAGAGTGTTATTTGAGGGATGTCGCTACAAGAAATCTTATTATCGGAAAAAAATACAGTGGTGATGTCAGATTTTTGAGGAATATGGCTCACCGTTATGCAAATGAAGTAGTAGAGATGCTTTTTGGTGAAAGAGGGATATTTGAAAGTAAAATCGTATTTGTCAGAACTGAGGGAGCAAGAAAAAATATTGCCATTATGGATTTTGATGGACATAACCAGAAGTTACTTACCAATACCAATGTAATCAATATATTTCCAAAATTTTCCGACAACAACAATATTTTATGGAGCTCTTACCAAAGGGGTAAACCTGATATCTTCAGGGGATCTATTACCGACGGAGCCCATGAGATTTTCATCTATAACCGGGCAATGCAGGTATCTCCCTCAGTATCACGAATTGATGGTACAATTGCATTTGGCTGCTCAAGAGCCGGTACTCTGGATATTTATACCGCAAATGCAGATGGCTCAAATGTTCGACGGCTTACTGTAACCAGGGGAATTGATACAAGCCCCTCATGGTCACCCAACGGTCGTCAGATTGCCTTTACATCAGATAGGTCTGGAAGGCCACAGATATACATCATGGACGCTGATGGTGCTAACCAGGAAAGAGTAACGTTTGAGGGCAGATACAACGATGCTCCAGCCTGGTCACCCAGAGGTGATAAAATTGCCTATGTATCGATGGGCCTTGGTGGTAGATTTGATATTTGGACTGTTTCGCCCGATGGTTCCGATCATTTTCAGGTCACAAAAGATATGCGGGGATCAAATGAGTATCCTACATGGGCTCCCGATGGTTCACTTATAGCTTTTACCTCAATTGTGGGCGACAGAAGTGATCTTTATGTAATTAGACCTGATGGTTCCAATTTGCGCAGGGTTACCACCTCAGGAGATGTTGGTATGCCCGATTGGTCAGATTTCTGAAAATAGAAAAAGGAGAATTCCTGATATGAAAAAGTGTACTACACTCATTGCTGCTTTTGTTCTTATCGTTCCTTTGGTGATGATTACAGGGTGTAACAGGCATAGAACTTCTGTGGTGGAAACTACTGATTTTGAAGAATCGGATACTCTAAGCGCCGACACAGACTTCTCTGATGTGGTTGATTTCAGCCATGTTGATACTACAAGCGAGGCCGTTTTCAGAGAAGCTTCTTTGTCCTCTGAACTTCAAAGAAGAGCAAAGGAAGCTCTGAAGCCTGTGTATTTTGAATATGACAGGTTTACTCTTACTGATGAAGCGTTAGAGAGGATTCAAATTATTGATGAATTCATGAGAACCAACTCAGCAGTAAGGATTTTAATAGAGGGACACTGTGATGAGCGGGGAACATCTGCATATAATATGGGACTGGGAGAAAGAAGAGCCAAAGCGGTAAGGGATTATCTTGTGAGCATTGGAATCGATCCCATACGAATCGAAATTACTTCATATGGTAAAGAAAATCCTGCTAAATCTGGTTGTGAAGATGATGAACTGTGTCATTCCTTAAACAGACGGGCTGAATTCAGACCATTGGGAAGATAAAGGGGGATATAGGTGAAAAAGTGTTGTTTATTCGTTATTGCTTTTGTTTTGCTGGTTAAATTGACCGGATGTTCGCACATGACAGTCCTGCGGACTCAGGAGCTTAGGGAGATACAAGCGAAAATTGATACCCTAAATAACGATATGGAAAGTATGAAAAAAGAAATTATTGCTGAACATAATAAAACCAGTGAAATGTTAAGGCTTTTACGAGCAGATCAGCAGGTACGATTTAATGAACTTGATAGAAAAATTGTTACCATAGAAACCAATCTTTTAGAAAGTCAGAGCAGGCTTTCTAATATCGACAGGAAAACTGCTGAGTTTACGCGAAAACTTGAGGAAAAACTAAGCGCTGAAGCTGAAGCAGAAAGAGCCAGAGAGCAGGAGATAGAAAACCTGTTTAAGCTTTCAAAGAGAGATTTTGATGCCGGGCGTTACGATATTGCGCTTCCCGGATTTAAGGATATAATTAAGCAATATCCCGACTCTCATCTAGTCAGTGAAGCCGAATACTGGATCGCCGAAATTTATTATGCCCAGCGTGACTACCAAAAAGCAGAGCAAGCTTTCATGGATCTGATCAGAAAGTATCCGGACGGAGAGAGAATTTGTGTTTCCCTTTATAAGCTCGGTTTAGTGTATGAACGACAGGAGATGTTTCAATCAAGAGATATGGTTTGGGAAAATCTGATCAAGCAATGTCCTGGCTCTCAGGAGGCACAGGTGGTGGAGAATCAGATAGAAGGTGAGTAGATTGTAAAAATCTTTAAAGGGGGGCTTTTCATAGTGCCCCTTTTTTCCTCAACTATTATCTTATAATTAAAAAACTGCGTACAAGGTGTGTTTATAAAGAACTAATTTATTAAGTGACATAAGCACCTTCAGGAAATCAGGCTGAGTTTTCACATCAAAACAGAACAACATGAAAAAGCGAAAAAAAACTGCTGGCCCCTGCCTGACCGTGATATTTGATTTCGATGGAACCCTGGCCGATTCCTTCTCTGCGGCACTGGGTACAGTTAACCATCTGGCACCTTCATTTGGATATGATCCTATTGAAGAGAAGGATATTCCTATGCTCAGAAAGATGAACGGTGTGCAGCTTTTAAAACATCTGAAGCTGCCTCTGAGGCGTCTTCCAAAGATGGTCAAGGAGGCCAGGGGAGAAATAAAAAGCCGCATGCTTCAGATTACTCTTTTTCCCGGTATTGCTCAGGTGCTTGAAGAGATTAAAAAGCATGGGATGAATCTTGGGATCGTAACATCAAACTCGGAAGCGAATGTAAGGAATTGCCTTGAGAACAATGGGGTAGGTGAGCGATTTGACTTCATTCACAGTGCTCCGGGGCTCTTTGGGAAGCATCGGTTACTTAAGCACCTGAAGCGAAAGCTTAAAATTTCGGCTGATTTGGTGGTTTATGTTGGTGATGAATCACGGGATATTGAAGCATCCCACAGGTGTGACATCCCCGTCATTGCGGTCACCTGGGGGTTTCAGCACCGTGACCGGCTGGTGGAGTTGGAGCCGGAGGGAATCGCAGAAACCCCGCAGGAACTAAAAGACTTGCTCTTGACCCGATTCTGTAAATGTTGCCAATAAAATTGATCGAGCGAACGCCTTTCGCCTACAGTACCTCTGTTACTCGTATCTCTTTTCCTCTGAATGAAAAAGTGGAACCTTCAGTACTGCCCTGCATCGCCTGATAGATCGGCGATTCTGTTGAGATCATACAGTATTCTTCACCATCGATGACCACTTCATCTGCACTAACGGCAACAAAAAAGTTTCCTATAGAGGTTAGAGCAAGTGAACCGGGTTGAACGCTGTCGTACTTGCGGGTAACATCAATAGAACTGAGGAGCTTGTACTGGGCCATTGCTTCAACCAGGCGTTTTCCGAATGCCTCAGTTTCAAGCTGTTTCATCGCCCGTGCGGTTTCGTGCTTATCTCCGGCGGTGCTTTTTGTTTCATTATTAGCTGCATTCTGAGCATCTGAGAGTGCATTGTTGTTAAGATCGATGAGGTGTTCAATGTGCTCAAGGCAATACTTGAAGAGCTCTGATTTTATAGACATTTCTCTGTATCCATTCCAAAAGATCAGGTTAATTCATTTTAAAATGAAAATACATCAAGTCCCTAAAGAGGAGAACTGGTTAAAACAGTGTTAGCAGCGCAAGGAAATAACTACAGCGACAATGTTTTGATCTGCGAGATTGCTAATTAAGCCTTAAATGCCTCTTTGATAGCCTCCCTGAAAAAAGATCACCCCACAGTGATACACATTTTCTTCAATTAAGATTGGTAACCAGTCATTGAAAACTTGCTCACATCGCCTTAAGTAACTTAGATCCTAATAGATATAAGTATCGAGATGCGAGTATATTATTTGGTGTCGAATATTACAAAACCAGCTATAACAACAGTTTTGATTTGGTTGCTAATTATATTAAAACTTTCCATTTATAAAACTACAACAAAAAATGATGATATTTATAAGACAAGCGAACCATAAATACTATATGTAGCATTGTAAAAAGGGGAGATTTATGCTGTATGAATCCTTTTCACCTTTAAGTAATTTTCTTCTTTTAATTCTTGCATTTAGCGTAGTGTTGATCTGTTTGGCACCCGAAGGTCAGAGTACTCTATGTAAACAAAAAAAGATAATGAAAATTGAAGCTCAAAAGTATCTGAATATCAAATGATAGGGCAGTAATAACTGTGGAATAATCTTATACACTTTGAAATACGGTTTTTGCAGAGAATATAAAAGAACAACACTGTTTTTTTTTAAAGTCAAAAGCCGTATATTACCTTTCTGAGCGCAAAAAAAAAGAGCCGATCTGTTGACCGGCTCTAAATACAAAAGTCGTTTGGAAACTTTGATTATCGTGCAATACGTTCGAGTGTTTCCCTGTCGATGTTTTGTCTGAGAGCGTCCTTAAAAGAACGGTCCAAAGAAATGGGCTCAGCACCTGGATCATCGGTATCCATAATATACACCGGAGCCGGATTATCGAGATAACCAACAACCTCAGCATTATCAAAGACGAAAGTTCTGCTTCTTCCTTCATCGCTTGATACTGCACTTACACGGTTTCTTTCAACCCATCCAACCTGACCGCCTCCTGTACGCACCTTGTAATGGCGGGCTTGTGTTTCTACTACAGTAAGATTATCATTTCTGTCCACAGTGAAAATAGGATTTTCGTAGACTTCTCTGATTTCATTTTCGTAGACCCCAACTCCGTCACTGTTTGGTGTTACAACAGTTTGGGCAAAAGCTGCGGAGCAGATGGACACAACAAGCAGCACCGACCATTTGCTTAAACGCATAAAAAAACCCCTTTTCATAGATTACCTCCATTGTACGTTACACCCTTATAAGTATAATAATATATTCAGGGCCTAAAAGCAACAGCCCCTTAGAAAAATTATTTATTTTTAGTCAGACAAATAAGCAATATCCATCTCTTTTGCTGCTTTAGTTTCATCAAGACGACCCACCGGTGTGGAAACCGGAGCTTCTTTTAGTGTCTCCGGGTTCTCCTGAGCTTCCTTAGAGATACTGATCATAGCTTCAATAAATGAATCGATCATCTCCTTGCTTTCGGTCTCTGTAGGTTCTATCATTAGAGCCTCTTTAACAATGAGCGGAAAATAGACGGTGGGTGGATGAAAACCACGATCTATCAGCCCCTTAGCAATATCAACAGCACGAACACCATGTTCCATCTGCTTTTTTGCGCTCAACACACACTCATGCATACACGTTTTTAAAAACGGGATATGGTAATGGTCTTTTAGTGAGTGCATGATATAGTTTGCGTTCAATACCGCGGTTTCACTGACCTGGCTAAGTCCGTTTTTTCCAAGCAAAAGGATATAGGCGTAAGCCTTAAGGCATACTTCAAAATTCCCATAAAAGGGAGCGATATAGCCAATAGATTTTGGATGATCATAATCCAGCGCGTAAGAGCCATCGCTACGTTTTGCGATTCTTGATATTGGTAAAAACGGCTCAAGATGTTTTTTTACTCCTACGGGTCCGGAACCCGGCCCGCCACCGCCATGGGGAGTTGCAAAGGTTTTATGCAGGTTAAGGTGCACGACATCAAAATCTGCATCACCGGGTCTAAACTTTCCCATTATTGCATTGAGATTAGCACCATCGTAGTAGAGTAACGCATCGAAAGAGTGGGCAATTTGGGCAATTTTTTTTACATCAGAGTTAAAAAGCCCCAGTGTATTGGGATTTGTAAGCATAATTGCAGCTGTGTTATGACTGATTATACTTTGGAGTGCTTTTATATCCAGGGTGCCTGTTTCGGGGTCCGTAGGAATAGAGCGAACCTTGTAACCGGCAATAGCAGCACTGGATGGATTGGTACCATGTGCTTCATCGGGGATCAGCACTTCATTTTTACTATTTCCCTTGTTCTTGTGGTAAGCGGCAATCAGCATCATGCCGGTTAATTCACCGTGAGCGCCGGCCAGGGGATGTAGAGTAAAGGCATCCATTGCAGTAATTTCACACAACTGCGCTTCAAGTTCGTGAAGAACCGCCAGTGCACCCTGAGTAAGCATTCCGCCTCGTTTTAACTGAGGTAGCAGTGGGTGAAGATTAGAAAACCCCTCCATAGCTGCAATTTTTTCGCAAAACTTAGGATTGTATTTCATGGTACAGGATCCCAGCGGGTACAAACCTGTATCCACCCCGTAGTTTTTTGTTGATAGTGCTGTAAAGTGGCGTACCACATCGAGTTCAGATAGTTCACAAAGCGGCGGCTCGTCTTCTCTTTTATACTTCTGTGGTATTGATACATCTACCGGAACATCGTTTTTCGGTAAAGTAATCCCTTTTCTACCTTTAATGGATTTTTCAAATATCACCGACATATAACAGCCTCCAAAGTCTCAGCAAGAAGCCCAATCTCATGCTTGCTCCTTTTTTCTGTAACAGCAATCAGCAGATAGTTTTCAAGCCCCTTATAATATCTGCCCAGAGGAAAACCGGCAGCAAACCCTCTTTCAACCATCTCTCCAACACATTCCGCTGCGTCTTTGGGAAGTTTTACCGTAAATTCATTAAAGGTGGGCGATGATTCCATCACCTTTACCCCTGGTATCTGCTTTATACGCTCCTTAGCATAATGAGCCTTGTTTAAACAAAGTGATGCCACTTCTTTCAATCCCCCTTTACCCAAAAGCGCCAGATGTATACTTGCTCTGAGCGCACACAATGCTTCATTGGTGCAAATGTTTGAAGTAGCTTTTTCGCGTCTGATATGCTGCTCTCTTGCCTGAAGAGAAAGCACAAATCCTTCTTTACCACTTTTATCGACAGTGCGTGCAACAATTCTGCCAGGCATCTTTCTCACAAGCTGTTTTCTTGCAGCAATGAACCCCAAATAGGGCCCGCCAAACGATAAACCATTACCCAATGACTGTCCTTCACCAGTAGCAATATCTATACCCTGCTGGGCGGGTGTTTTCAGAAGAGCCATGGCTATCGGGTACACCGACTGTATAGTCATAACGCCCATTCGGGAACATTTTTGGGCTATATCGCTATGATCATCAATTACGCCGAAAAAGTTGGGGTTTTGAAGAATAACTGCAGCAGTGTTTTCATCAATTTCATTAAAAAGGTTCTCTCTGTTGCTCTGACCGTGAGATACCTGCACTTCCACAAATTCGATCGATAAGTTTGCAGTATAGGAATAAAGCATTTTTCTGAATATTGGATTGACCCCACCATCAAGGATAATTTTAGGTCGCTTGGTGGCATTTATTGCCATCTGACAGGCTTCATAAAGTGCGGTGCCTCCATCGTAAAGAGAGGCATTTGAAACCTTAAGACCGGTAAGTCTGCAAATGTGTGATTGGTATTCATAAATGGCCTGTAGTGTACCCTGTGAAAGCTCGGGTTGGTAGGGTGTGTAGGCGGTATAAAATTCACTTCTTCCAGCCAATGCATCCACCGCTGCGGGAATGTAATGGTCATAATACCCCGCACCCAGGAAATTGATGAGATGAGAGTAATTTCTGTCCGACAAATTTCGGCAATGGTTTAAAACTTCCAGTTCCGATTTGCCCTCTGGAAGTGAAAAACTCAGGGGCCTGAGCTCTTGGGGGATATCGTTAAACAACTCATCTACACTCTCGGCCCCACAGCATTTAAGCATCTCTTTTTGCTGGTCCGGAGTAACCGAGACATAGCTCATTGTTCGGTCTCCAGGAATTTATCATACTGCTCTTTATCCATCAGCTCTTTAAGCTCTTCGGGATCTATATTGCTAAGCTCAAATAACCATCCTTCACCATAGGGATCATTGTTTATGGCTTCCGGAGCAGTAGTAAGTGCATCATTTACAGCTTTTATCTCTCCACTTAGGGGAGAGTAGATGTCGCTGGCAGCTTTAACCGATTCTATCACTCCGCATTCACCTCGTTTTGAGATCTTCTGGCCAGTCTGGGGAAGTTCAATAAAAGTGATATCTCCCAGTGCTTCCTGTGCGTGTTGGGTAATGCCGATGGTGACGCTGTCGTCTTTCACTCGTATCCACTCGTGAGTTTTTGAATACTTGAGATCTTCAGGATTCATATACAATCTGCTCCTTTATGTAAGTGAAATTTTGCTCTTTATTCATCAAAATATGAACTTAGTTTCTTTCTTGCTGTCCCCTCCCTGAAAAACGGCAGTTCGGTAATTTTTCCCTCAATTGAAGAAGTTCCACTGGTTATAGTTACTGATGTAGCAATGGCCGAACTGCTGTTTTCTATATACCCCAAAGCAATAGAACATTTTAGAGTAGGGGAGAAGCTGGCACTTGTTACATAACCTATCGGTTCACCCGCAGTGTTTACTATTGTATCACCCTCTTTTGCTGCACGCCTCTGGGTGGAAATTATACCACACAGAGCCTGAGTGTTCTTTTGGGAATCCCCAATGACTTTAGAGCCTATGAATTCTTTATTGCGCGATAACGCCCGGTCTAACCCGCTCTGTGCGGCATTTATGTCGCGGCGCAGTTCATGTCCATAAAGAGGGTACCCCATCTCAAGGCGCAATGTGTTACGGGCACCAAGTCCGGCCGGTGTTGCCCCGGCTTCCAGTAATGTGTCCCATAGCTCTGTTGCAAAACGATTATCGCAATAAATTTCAAACCCCATCTCACCAGTGTATCCTGTACGGCTAATAAGAACCCTCTGGTCATCGATAAAATTTTCCTGAAAATTAAAGTATTTCAGGGAAGAAATAGGAGTGCGCACTAATTTGTTAATAACAAAAGGAGAATTCGGGCCCTGGAGATCAAGCTTTGCTGTTTGACTGGACAGGTTTTTCACTTCTGTCGTATCAGAACAGTTTTCTTTAATCCAGAAAAAATCACTCTCTTCGGTTGCAGCATTGACCACCATAAAAAATTTCTGTTCTGCAACTCGGTAGAGAATCTGATCATCAATAACTCCGCCCTGATCGTTACATATCAGACCATATCTGCATGCGCCAATTTTTAGCGTATCTACATCACAGCTCAAGATCTTTTCCAAATCATCTGCAGCACCTTTGCCCTCAATTGAGAATTCACCCATGTGGCAGGTGTCGAAAAGAGCAGCTTCATTACGGGTGGCAAAGTGTTCATTGAGTATGCTTTTGTATTGAATCGGCATGCAGAAACCACCAAATTCAACCATTTTGCCCCCGAGGGCTGTGTGTTTTTCAAATAATGGTGTTTTTTTCATAGTAGTCAGACCAGGTTGTAAAAAAGGACAAGGGGTTAAAATAATTAAATGCAGGTATAAGATTCAGGGGTAAAAGAGTACCTTTTTCTGATTACCTGCAGGATTGGCTGTTTTCCCACCCAGGGTTATTTTGGTTAGCCCAATCGGTTATAGTATCTGATAGATCACATAGTCTGTTAGCGGATAGATTAAGTTTAAAGGGTACATTGCTATGCTCCTGGCTCTTACTCCGCAGACGGATAAATGAATTGGGTACTGTTTGAAGACTGTTGTTAGAAAGATCCAACACCCTAAGCTGTGGAAGTTCAGCGAGGCTTTCGGGTAAGTTATTTAACTCATTATGAGACAAATTAAGTACCATTAGATTGGTCATTGAGCCCACTTCTTCAGTAATTGTGGAAATGCCATTACCTGAAACTGATAAAATCTGTAGTTTTTTGAGATTAGTAAGTTCTGCGGGTAAATGTGCAATTCTGTTATTATCGGCATAAAGCCACTTTAATTGGCTCAGTTCTGTAATGGAAACCGGAAGGGAGCTTAGTTGGTTTCCGGAAATGAATAGGTCGGTAAGCTCAAGGAGTTTTCCGACAGTCTCTGGTAACAGATTCAAATTATTATTACTTAGATCGACTCTTCTTAAGTTTTCAAGTCCCCCTATACCGTGTGGTAAAGAGCTTAGGTCGTTGTTTTTTAAAGAGAGTACTTCAAGGTTACTAAGTGAGCAGATCGGTGCGGGTAATTTGCTAATACTGTTATGGTCGAGATACAGATACTTTAGGTTTTGCAGTAATTGTATGTTATCCGGTACTTCATTGATTTGGTTATGTTGTAATGAAAGCTCTGTTAGCAGCTCAAGAGCAGATACAGGTTCCGGTATAAAACTTAGTTTATTTCTGTTTAAAGAAAGTATTTGGAGATTGTTGAGGCCTTTTAAGGAATCTGGTAAAGTTTTGAGACTATTGCCGTCTGCCCAAAGCTCTCTGAGTGAGGAGAGCGAGCTGATCTGTTCAGGAAGTGCTTCTAGATTATTATCATTAATTCTTAAAACCCTCAGCTCACTGAGCACTGCAATCTCTTCGGGGAGCACTGTTAAATCTAAGGAATCGAGGTGTAAGCCGGTTATTCTTCCGCTTAGGGTATCTGCTATCTGGTAAAAATCATTTACCTCGATTGAATTGCTACTCAGGATAGATTCCACAGCAATTGAATCGTCCTTAAAAGAAGCAGCAGAGGTTATAATAGTACAGGTGATCAGGAAAAGGATGGTTTTTACAATCATAGTGCTATATATCCCTGGTATAAGTTATTAACAATATAGAATGGATGAACCGATTTTGTCCGCGGTTTCTTTATTAGAGAGACTTTCGATTATTTTCAGGGCAAACTCTATTGAAGTACCAAGCCCCTGGCTTGTAATTATATTTTGGTCCTTAACTACTCTCTGCTTTTGATAATCAGCTTCGTTTAATTTCTCTTCAAAGGCGGGATAGCAGGTTGCTTTAACACCTTTTAACAGACCTGCCTTTTCAAAAACCAGGGGAGCAGCGCAAACTGCAGCACATAGTTTCCCTTTAGAGTTGGCTTTTTTTGCTAAGTCAAGAACGGATTGTGATTGTGCAAGGTTATTTGACCCGGGCATTCCACCTGGTAAAATGATAGCGTCAAAATCATCCGAAAAGTCTTTGAGCAAAGAATCGGCTATAATCGTAACCTCGTGTGACCCCGTAATCTCTAAGCTCTCAAGGCCAAGAACAGTAGTAGAGATGTCTGCTCTACGTAACAGGTCGATGCAGGTTATGGCTTCTGTTTCTTCAAAGCCCTCTGCTAAAATGATTATGGCACGTGACATAACAGATCCTTTGCACTATGCAGATGAAAGATTAAAGTACTAAAGGCTCCAAATAAGAGCAAAAATTGAGCCTTAGAGCCGCATTTTAAAAAGCGAATCGATCGAAGGGTAAATAGCTATTATTCGATCAAACCCCACAATAGAAAAGATCTCTTTTATCTCCTCATTTGGATTACACACAGCAAATTCACCGCCATTTGCATCCAAACGCTTCTTTAAATTAAGCATGAGTTGCAACGCACTTGAATCCAGGTACTGAGTTGAGCTTAGATCAAAAGCTACTTTTTTTGAAACCGGATTAGAATTTGTATCTTCCAGCAGTTTTCTGATCTCTAAAAGGTGTTTAACTACAAATTTCCCTTCAACTCGTACAAGTTGCCAGTTGTGCCGGAATTCATTATAAACTTTCATGCGCTTTTAATGCTTTCTAAGTGTATTCGATCGTGAGTACTAAAATAATAAAGAACAATGAGAATTTGCTGCCCTTTTTGAGAAAATGTCGGTAAAAGCCTGTATTTAGAACTACCTCTTCTATAATGCTTAAATATGTGGTAAAATTGTTCAGGGGAGACCAAGTTGTGGAAAAAAAACAATGTTTTTTTAACAATTTTCTATAAAAGACCCATTAAGCACTTTATCAGGCTTTTGTTATACACCCGTATTGGTTCTGAATCACCCTCTCTTATAATCAGGGTATCCCTTTGGTTAAGAGTAAATTCTACAGAACCATTTTCAAAGGTAGATATAAAAAGAAAATGTGAATCCATTTGGGAGATAGTTACCGTGCATTTAGCTGAAGGTGAAAGCATAAGAGGCGCAGAGATAGTTGTATATTCATAGGAATTTGAGACAGGGGTGCTGAACTGTTTTTCATCTTTCTCCGGCATTATGATAATTGATGGATTACTGCTGAAAGAAAAACGCGCAAGATGGGCTGCATATTCTGCTTTTGATCCAACAATTACAAGTGTTACATCAGGGTTATTTCGATGATGAAGCCACGGTTCTATTGAGTGTCTGATAAACCGTTGAATGGTTTGCACATCTCCGTTTCCCATAAGCCATACTGTTCTGTCTGGCCAAAGAATCCCACTAACTCCGCCACCAGGCAGGGGGTGATGAATCAGTTCCAACTGCTTTGGGTTAACGAAAAAATTATGCAGCACCAGCAAAATTATGAGAGTGGCAGGAGTAAAAAATTTAACAAAGTTAAGCAGGTGTTTATGTTTTACCGCACATACCCCGAGGCAAAACAGGAGAAGTGGAATGAAAACATGGAGCTTTGGTGCCGGAAGAGATAGCTCACAGTATGGAAAATGCTGAGCAGTCCATTGTGAAATAAGAAGCAACGTATTTAGTGATGTTTGAGCAATAAATAGTGCTGGTAGCGAAAACTCGGTTACGATCATTCCACTGAAAAGAGCTATAAATGCCGACCACATTGAAGCTGACATTAAAACTACGGCAATTATATTGAAAACAATTCCGATAATCGAAACAGTGCCAAAGTGGTAAAGTAAAACAGGTGCAGTGAACAGAAACGCTGAAAAAGATACGAATAGAGAGCCAAGAATTTTCTTTTGAAAAAACGAGATGTAAGGGTTGTTACTCTCAGGCACTATGCTCTGTAAAACAGGGTAAAGAATGAGTATTCCGGTTGTAGCGCAGAAAGAGAGCTGAAATCCTGCAGAGAAGAGGCTGCCGGGGGACATTATTAACCAACAAAGAGCCGCAAAACCAAGCGCCTGAAGAATATGGCTTTTTTTCTGAAAAAAAGAGTTTACACCAATACAGCTTACCATAACTGTGGCTCTGAAAAGTGAAGGAATAAAGCCAATAAAAGCAAGATAAATCCAAAGCAATAGTATTGATAAAAGGGCGGATTTTTTCTTGTTAATTCCCACAATTATAAAGAACTTACTTGATGCCAAAAAAAGAAGTCCCGCATGAAACCCGGAAATAGCCAGAAGGTGATATGTTCCCGTTTTTCTGAAAACATCTCTGACTTTAGTTGAAATCTCATCCTTTTCTCCCAGTATGGCGGCTTTAAACACAGAAGAAACATCTTTTTTCTCTATCTGTTCTAGGACTCTATGAGCCCTTTGCCTCGCAGCAATAAAAGCTCCATCAATGAAGCTATATTCTGAGTACCTTTCCCAGATAGAAGAGACCTCAAATCTGCCACTGATATTTTGAGTGGAGAAAAACTGTGCTTCATCAAAACCAAATGGAAAGGGGTTTTGTGCCGGAAGTGAAAATTGCCCGCTAAGAGTAAGTTGTGTACCAGAAGAGACGGTGTCGGTGCTGGTGCATTGAATCAATTTCCCCTCCAGTAACATTTCCGCTTCTGTTTGGGCGCGGTTTTGCACCCTTAGTGTAAATACATTTCTTCCAAATCGCTCTCTTACAGGTCCTGTTACCTGTCCGGAAAGTACAATCTGTGCATTATCAATCTGTGATTCAGCAATTTGAGAAGAGAAAAGATTAGTAGCTATAGTACTTTGGGTATAATGGCAAAAACCTGCTGCAAGAAATAGTAAAAATCTAAAAACTGGTGCTTTTGTAACTACACCCAAAAGAAGTGCTGAAATGGTTGTCATGGACAAAAAAGTAATGTAAAATGTTGGATGCAGTTTAAGGGGTGAAAAAGAACCACTTCCAAGGGAACTGATAAAAATCCCGGCACAGAAAGCTATCGCAGCCATCAAACAGGGTAGGCGGGACCAGTAGACAGCACTCGGGAAAAGCGCTTTCAGACGGTTCATTGCTATTTCCTGCTTTAGCTTTTAGGCTAGGTTATAGGATCTTTCTGTAAAAATAGTTTTAGTTATGTTATCCGGGTAGAAAAAAGTATTTTAAAGTATAATTTTCCAAAATAGAGCTATGAACACTAAAACACACACAATTTTGCTGGTTGACGATGAGCCGGAAATCCGTGAGATGATTTGTGACTATCTGATGGATTTCGAAAACTACCATGTACTTAGGGCAGAAAATGCTAATGAGGCCATAGGGCTACTTGAACAAAACAGAGTAGATTTGATTCTTTCGGATATAAATATGCCTGGAATAAAGGGTTTTGATCTGCTGCAGATTGTTCGTGACAGGTTCCCTACCGTAAAAAGAGTTCTCATTACTGCGTATAATGTAGAAGAATATTTGCAACTGGCAATGGATCATGACATCGGCAACATCTTTGTGAAAACTGCACCATTTAATTTTGGTGAACTCTCTTCAGTTTTACGAAACCTCCTTGCGGGCAATATTTTTGGTATCAAACGATATTTTTCGGAAAATGTACCTGTTTACCGATATACTGTAAATAAATCAAACTGCCTTGACCAGGATGCAAGAAAAATCATCTCTACAATAAATGATTATCAACGAGCCAAAAGGATTGAGTTGGTGTTAATAGAGTTGCTTACCAATGCCATATTTTACGGGGTTCGTAATGAATCACCCGAAACTAAAGAGTCCTGGAATCATTGCTTTGAACTGAACGAAGAGAGTGCAGTTGAGGTTCTGGTGGGCTCCGATCGGGAGAAATATGTAATATCGGTAAGAGATAAAGGTGGCAGACTTAAAAAGCAGGATGTATTATACTGGCTTAATCGTCAGGCAAGCTATGATGAGAAAGGGTTACCCTTGGGTTTATACGATTCTCATGGCCGGGGGCTTTTTATCGCAAGAAGATATATAGATCGCCTGATAATAAACATTGATAAAGATAAGCAAACCGAAGTTGTCATGTTTAATTACTGTAATCATACAGTCAACGGACACAAGCCACTTTACATAAATGAAATATGATTTTTCACTCTGATGTTCCCTGTAATGTAGTAAAAGCGATTGGTATTTTAGAGTATCTTTCGGCTCGTTTTACCTACCTTGAGAAAACGCAGTGGGCAAACAGGGTAGATGAAGGTAAAATTTCAATAAATGGTAAATGCTGCCAAAAGGGTGATACGGTAAAAGCTAACGATCGAATATCCTATGATGCCGGAGAGTTTGAAGAACCCCCTGCAGATCTTAATTATACGATTGTTTATGAAGATCAATGGATCATTGGGGTAGATAAGCCGGGTAATCTCCTCGTGCATCGGGCAGGTAAATCTTTTAGGAATAATCTTCTTTTTCAACTCCAGAATGTGCATGAACCCAAATTCCCTTACGCGCATGCTATTCACCGACTGGACCGGGAAACTTCGGGAATCACACTGATAGCCAAAGATAGTAACTCCATCTCAGCGTTTACAAACTTATTCAAACAAAACAGAATCGAAAAGACCTATAAGGCTATTGTTAAGGGACGTATAGACAGGGAACTGAAGATAATTGATGAACCCCTTGCAAGAGACCGTAATTCAGAGATCCGCTACAAAGTAGCTGTACATAAAAATGGTAAAAGTGCTACCACCGAAATAGTAGCATTAGATTACATTGGCAAAAACGCAACACTGGTTTCACTAAAACCCCTGAGTGGCAGGACACATCAGATACGGGTTCACCTCGCACATTATGGTCATCCCATATTGGGTGATAAACTTTATGGTATAAGCGAAAAGCTACACCTTAGATGGCGCTCAGATCCACAGAAATATAACAGCGATTTTATTATACAGCGACAGGCGCTTCACTGTGAAAGTGTACGCTTTGAGCATCCTTTTACTGGTGAAATTGAAGAGATCAAAGCCGGTATTCCAAATGATATGGAAGAATTGATGGGAAAACTACGTGGTGAAAACTGCTGAGAGAAAAGAATGGCAGGATAAAACTTTCTATCCTGCCATAGCCTAAACTATTTCTTTTTGGTTGCTTTTTTCTTTGTTGCTTTTTTCTTAACCGGAGTCGCGGTCTTTTTTGCGCTAGTACCCAGTATAGAGTCTTTGGCAGTTTTAGAAACTCTGAATTTTACAACCTTTTTTGCCGGAATCTTAATAGTTTCCCCTGTTGCTGGATTTCTTCCCTTTCTGGCCTTACGGCGAACCAGTACCAGCTTACCAAGTCCAGGCAGGACAAAACCGTTTTTTGCTTCTTTGTAAGCAAGTGCAGCAAATGAATCCAGAAATGATTTCACCTGCTTTTTTGTAAGCTCTTCTGAATCGGCAAGCTTCTGAATAATTTGAGATTGGGTCAGGCTCTTTCCTGGCATGTATACGCGCTCCTTTTTTGTGAAACATGAAAAAAAACCTGTACTGGCGTTATTATAATTTTTTACTACTTATGTGTCCAGTAAAATAATTGAAAACCATGAAAAAACACTACTATTTATTGAATATTTCTGTTTTTTCCCTATAATTATCAAAATTCAAAGTCCTCATTCTCCGGCTGTGGCACTGTTTTGGTTGTAGGAAAGAGAAAATTCTTACCATCACAGCGCACCAATACATGCTTTCCATCTATCTGAATCTCTACTTCTGAGTCGCTGTATTTGCTTTTCACAGCATTCATAAAACAGAGTGATCGCTCAAGTCCGTCGCCGGTTGAAAAATTCCAGACTTCATCGGGTTGAGCAAGACGGGTGGGCTCCTGATAGATAGAGTAGTTAGGAAGTGATGAGAGTTTAGTATACATTTGATCGATATCGTACTGATTAAGACTTTCGGTACTTACAGGATTTCTTTGAAGTGCGGCCTTTAAGAAAGGTTTCCATGGTGAAAGTGTAAGGTCTCTGAATGCTGAAAAAGCAAGGTCAACAGTTTCGTTTTCATTTCGAATACTCTGCAGGTACTCTTTTGCTTCGTCTGCACTATTCACTCCATCAAGCTCAATTGCTTTTGATTGTTTGAAGGTTTTTTGTTCTGCATCGGGAAGGCGGGGGTGAGTAAATGAAAACGACTTAAGATCATGGATTACTTCATTAACATTGATACAGCTGTGAGATAGCACCTTCTCCAGCTCTATGAGGGTTTCTGATTCATCGGCAATCACCCGCTTGTCTTTAAAAAACGTTTCCAGTTCACTTAGAAGCATTCTGTCGGGGTGGGGAGTGGGGTAGTATTCGTCTTCTTCTATTTCGTGAAGCAGGTGCGATTGCGTTGGACTTCCAACGCGAAATTTGCTTGAATGTTCGTAGCTGTATACCTTTTCGGCTTCAATATATCGTGGTTTGCCGCAGCACTGATGCGCAAGTTGAAAGCAGGATTGAAGCCTGCTGTTATGTCTTAGAAAGTTGGCAAGAATTTCGTAGGTGATTTCTGTCTTGAGAAAAGAGTGCAACTTTTGGGTGAAGTTGTCATAACTTGATGGAGCAATCGTTGCGGTATCATACATTGTGTGGATATATCCGGTATTATGGGCAACAATGGTAACTTTTTCGTTCTCCAGGGCTCTTCTGGCTTTTGCGGATAGCTCTGTACCATTATACCACATGTTTTTTGTAACTATCCGGCGATTGTTGGTGATAATACCTGAGTTTATATCCAGATAATTCTGAGAATGTAGTGGCGTTGCAAACATATAGATATCATTTAATGGTAGCTGGGCCACAACAAAAGACGCTGCGGCATACAGTGCCCCAAGAGAGACACACTCTCCGGCACCTGAAGGATACCCCTCCTTAAAACGAAAAGCCTCCATTGCTTCAAGGGTTTCAGTCTTCCAGTACGGGATTACTTCTGAGGTATATTTGTCCAGGCCAAAATGCCGTCTGATATCAATGTCAAAATAGTACTTATCCCCTTCATAGCCAAACAGCGCGTTGCTTTCTGCCAAAATTTGCTCTGTAATAAAATCTTTAAATCGCGTAAGCTCTTTCTCTTTTGTTGTAAGACCCCAGGTATCCAGATCGAGATTGAAAGAGAAGTTATCCATAATAAATTGTTTAAGTCGCTGGATTTTTTTATTGTGGTTTAATTTTTTCATTTTACTGAACCAGGAATCCCGTCTCCACTCCCAGAGCCTTGGTGACATTATATTTGCCAGTACGAGGGAGTACATAAGGTCTGGAAAAATAAAGACTTCCATATCTGAAAGTGTCACAGCGCTTGAATATTTCTCCAACGTTTTGTGATCCTTTAGATCTAACATATCTACGTTTTTACCCTCCTGAGTTGCTATTAGCAGTATATAATTTTTATATTGTGATAATATTTTGCTTTCTTTATTTAAAATAGTTTACGCCAGTTGCCTTAGTTTAGGCATAGTTTTTGCAAAATTTCTGGCTGAGAGAAGAAGCATTGTTCTCTTTAAATACTGATTTATAGGGTATCAATTAGGGAACAACTATTTGCAATTCTCAAAAAAACCACAATATTCAATAATTTTGTCACGGTTTAATTTGAAAACAAAAATGAAGCCAGCTATGGAGAAGATATGAAGACTCTGGGAATTTGTTTTGGAGCTACAACAATTCAGTATGTTATAGTAACAGTAAAAGGGCAGCAAAAAACAGTCTTAAAAACGTGCAGGATGGCCCACGAAGGTGATCCCAGAGAAGCTATTATTTCTATTCTTGAGGAAAATAAAGGGGAGATCGACAGGGTTGCTGTTACAGGGCGTGCTTTTAGATCAAATGTAGAACTGTCAAATATAAGTGAACCTGAAGCTGTGGAGTGTGCTCTTAAAGAAGTGTACAGCAGTACCGATTACCCTAACCTTGTGATCAGCTCCGGTGGGGAAACCCAACTGGTATACACCCTTAATCCTAAGGGTGGGATTAGCTCCGTTCACTCCGGAAATAAGTGTGCGTCCGGTACGGGTGAATTTTTCCTTCAGCAAATAAGGCGTATGGGACTTACTCTTGAGCAGGCTGTTGAACTGGCAAAAGAGGGTACTGCGCACAAAATCGCAGGAAGATGCAGTGTGTTTTGTAAAAGTGACTGTACACATGCACTAAATAAAGGTGAACCAAGAGCCAATGTGGCCGCAGGTTTATGTCTTATGATGGCCGATAAGATCTGTGAACTGGTAAAAGATATGGAAAGCGATAAGGTATCGCTTATTGGTGGTGGTTCTCTTAATGAAGCAATGGTCGAGATACTTAAAACACGATTCAATTCGCTGCATGTTTCAGAGTTTGCTTCAGTATTTGAAGCTTACGGGGCTGCCTTGTGGGCTGTTGAAAATGAGTGCGTAACACTGCCAGAGGATTTAACTTCAGTTGTTCACGATACCAAAACGTCGTTTGGAAGACATCCATCGCTGAGCAATGCAACAGATCTGGTAGAGTTTAAGCAAATTATTAAGGACAAAGCAAACCCAGCCGATTTATGCATACTTGGTCTTGATGTAGGCTCAACCACCACCAAAGCAGTACTGATGAGAAAAGAGGATAAGGCCGTAGTTGCAAGCGTCTATCTAAGAACAAACGGTGATCCCATACAAGCCTCCCGAAACTGTTATGCAGCCATAAAAGAGCAGTTGAAAGGTACAGAAGTCAAAATAAGCGGCTTAGGTGTAACTGGTTCGGGTCGACAAATAGCCGCCCTTCATGCCCTCTCGGACAGCGTTATAAATGAAATTATTGCTCATGCTACTGCCGCTTCATACTTCGATAAAGATGTTGATACCATTTTTGAAATCGGGGGACAGGATGCAAAATACACGTTTCTAACCGGCGGCGTTCCTTCTGATTATGCCATGAATGAGGCCTGCAGTGCCGGTACTGGATCTTTCCTGGAAGAATCTGCGCGTGAATCACTTAATGTGAAAACAGAAGAAATTGGGGAGAGAGCTATAAAGGGGCAATCACCGCCTAACTTTACAGATCAGTGTTCCGCGTTCATCTCAAGTGATATAAAACTTGCAGGACAAGAGGGAATCGAAAAGAATGACATACTCGCAGGGCTGGTCTATTCGGTATGTATGAATTACGTAAATAGAGTTAAAGGCTCTCGTCCCATTGGTAAGAAAATTTTTATGCAGGGTGGGGTATGTTATAACAAATCTGTACCCATAGCCATGGCTTCCCTTATGCAGCATCGGATTATAGTACCACCGGAACCCGGACTCATGGGGGCCTTCGGTGTGGCACTTGAGACCTCAAACCGAATCGATCTGAATCTGATTCCCGAGGCTGAATTTTCTCTTGAAGAACTCATCAACAGAGAAGCGACCAGAGACGGAAGCTTTATTTGCGCGGGTGGTCAGGAAAAATGTGACAGAAAGTGTGAGATATCAAAGATTTTAATCAATGGGAAAAAGTACCCTTTTGGTGGGGTTTGTAATAAGTACTACAATCTGAGATTAAACAGAAAAGTTGAAGTTAAAGAGCTGGATTATGTTGCGATCAGAAATGATCTGATGTTTAACAAATACGGGGTGATGGATAAAGCTGAACCAATTGATGAGGATAAACCGGCGCGGACAGTGGGCATTATGCGAACCTTTCTGACCAATGCCTATTTCCCTCTCTATTCAAACTTCTTCCACCAGATGGGTTTTAGAGTGATTTTTTCCGATCAGATCGACCCCGAAGGGCTTTCGAGAATAGAAGCGGCCTTTTGCCTCCCTGCTGAGCTTACACATGGGAGCTTTATGAACCTGCTTAAGAAAAGTCCTGACTATATTTTTCTGCCTCATGTAGCTCAGCTAATGGTACCAAAGGCGCCCACTTACAGTAAAGCCTGTGTTTTTGTTCAGGGTGAACCTTATTACCTTAAAGCCACTTTCAGACGGGAACTTGAACAATCCACCAGTGTTGTGCTTTCGCCTGTTTTACGTATGGATGGTACCTATGACCGGTCGAAAAACACACTGGTTGAAATGGCTGTAGCAATGGGCATAAGTGAAGAGGATGCTAAACGTGCCTTCGATTTTGCCTGCAAAAAGCAAAGAGAGTTTGACAACGAGTTACAGGAGTATGGCAAAAAGGCGCTTAAGTACCTTGATGAGAATCCTGATCAATTTGCCATCGTTATCTTTGGACGCCCCTATAATTCTTTTGCTTCCGATGCAAACATGGGAATTCCACATAAGGTGGCATCAAGGGGATACATAGTCTTACCCTTTGATATGCTTCCGGCTCATGACTACTCTGTGGATAGTAAGATGTTTTGGGGTATGGGACAGAAGCTTATGAAAGTCGCTAAATTTGTTCGGGACAGAGATAATCTCTTTGGCTTCTTTATTACCAATTTCTCCTGCGGTCCCGATTCTTTCTTACTCAACTTTTTCCGCAACATCATGAAAACAAAGCCCTCTCTTACCCTTGAGCTGGATCAGCATACCGCTGATGCCGGGATCGATACCAGAGTAGAGGCTGCGCTGGATATAATGGAAAGCTACAGAAAAATCGGCGCACAGAAAAAAGAAGACGACTCGTTTGTCAGGGCGAAAGTACTATATGGAAAAGAGATACGGGTTGTGGGTAGTGATGGCACCAGTTATCCACTGGCTCACCCCAAAGTTGAAGTGCTCATGCCTTCAATGGGACGCTATGGTACTGAAGCTGCAGCGGCGGTTCTTAGAAATATTGGCGTTAATGCCCGGGCATTACCTGTTGCAGATAAAGATGTACTTCTTACAGGAAAGAAAAACACCAGTTGTAAGGAGTGTTTACCTTACATAGTAACCACAGGTTCCTTTCTTGATTATCTCGACAAGCATAGAGACAGAGACAAAATCACACTCTTCTTTATGGCTACAGGGGGCGGGCCATGCAGGCTTGGACAATATTTCAGGGCCTTTGAGCAACTTATCGACAATAATAAATTACGGGATGTGGCAATGTTTACCATGACAGACGAGAACGGCTATGGGGGGCTTGGAACTCGTCTGTTACTCAAAGCCTGGCAGGGTATTTTAATCTCAGACATATTGGCAGATATCAGAAGTATGCTCTCTGTTGCTGCTGTAAACAAGGAGAATGCATTACAGGAGCTTGAGGAGTGCTGGGCTGAGCTTATTAAGTATTTTGAAGGCAGTGTATCCACACGACTTACTGTTTTGTTGTCAAACATTGCGGAACGACTAAAAACAATTCCACTTAAAATGGATCCATCCCAAATCCCTGTTGTGTCACTTGTGGGGGAGATATTTGTAAGGAGAGATGAGTTTAGTCGCAAAAATATCGTTGATTACCTGGAAGAGAGAGGGTTTATGGTAAGAGTTGCTCCGATTGCAGAATTTATGCAGTACAGCAACTACATTGTAAACTCTAAACTCGGAGAGCGGGAATTTGAGTTTTTTGAAATGTTTAGAATGAAACTTACCTCTCAGATTCAGGAGTGGTGGGAACGGAAAATAAAAACAGTTCTGGCAGAAAGTGGGCTTTACCACTTTGAGATGATTGAGGTCGAAAAGACCATTAAAAGCGCTCTTCACCTTATGAACGTTAATTTTCGTGGTGAAGCTATTTTAACTGTTGGACTTTCTTTAAGGGAGATTTTAAACCACTCCTGTGGGGTTATTTCAATAGGTCCCTTTGGATGTATGCCCTCAAGGGTTGCTGAAGCGATACTCAAAAAAGAGATGAATGTTACCGGAAAAGCCAGGGTCCCGGGTTGGGAAGATAAGGCACTGGAGTTTTCTGAGCTGGGTGAATTCCCATTTCTCTCCATAGAAACCGATGGAAGTCCTTTTCCGCAACTTGTTGAAGCTAATATGGAGGCGTTTGTACTTCAGGCAAGAAGAGTTCACAGCTATATTCAAAAATTGAGCAAAAAAGAGAAAACAACTCAGGGTTTTTCCATGAAAGGGCTTTCTATAAAGATTTTCGATCTTGTTACCGAAAACTCTTTTGAACTTCTGACCAAAAGGAAAAGCTAAAAAGGAATGAGCAGACTCTTCCATATCCCTTTACTTAAAACAGGGATATGGAAGAGATGTTTTCTGATCTACATCAATCAAGTGGGGTAAGGGCGTTAGTTTCTCTGATAAAAAAGAATGCGTCATAGCGTCTGGGTAAAACTGTTGGAACATAGTTTCCCTGTTCATTGGACGGATTATATATGACACCCTTTGCCCGATGGCCTCGTTGGTTTAAAAGAGCTTCAGGTACATCTTCATCAAATAAGAACAGCGCTTTAGGTTTATCAATGGAGTTTAGAATGTTTTCAATTGTGCCCTGAGGTGCAGCTGGCACATTCATCAGTTGTTTTGGAGAACCCCACTGAGTTCCGGCTATCACCGTGCCTGTGTTTGTACCAAAACCGAGGATAAAAATGGCTTCATCGCCATATTGTTCCCGTAACAACTTACCAATATTTTCTCTTCCCTGTGATGCCATTGGGGTGGCTCTTGCATCACCAACATGAGTGTTATGGGCCCAAACAATTGCACTGCTGTTATCCCCGTAATAGTTAAAAAGGTGCTCTACAGTCTGTTTGAAATTCAAAACTCTGCTGTTCCAGGACTGAGGACCCTGGGTTGCCATGGACAGATAGTGCTTTTCTGCGTTAAGTACAACCAATGCATCATGCTTTACATAAAAAAGCTTAGAACTGTTTTCAGGAAGAGTTAAGCCTTTTAGCAGCTCTAGGACGCTGTTGGTTTTTGGCATACACTGTTGCTGCTTGCCCTGTAAAACGGCACGAACATACTGCTGCATATCATCGGAATAATTGAGCAGGCACGAATAGGAGTTTTTGACCTGGTTTACTTTATCCGGGAAGAATTCTTCAAAAAAGGAGATAACTCTTTTCATCGATCCCTCCGGAGAGTAGAGGTCCATTCCATAAAACCCCACTCTTTGTTCCATGGGACGGTTTTTGTTATAATCTCTCATCCACTCAATAAGGGAGAGCGTTTCCTGGTTTGCCCACATCCATTCCGGCCAGCGATTAAATGAGCCCAGTGCATCTTTTGCGCTTGATGGTGCATTGGGGAGATGTTTTACATACTTATTTACCTCCATTGCAGCGCTCCAGTCACCCTCCACTACTATAAAGGAATACCCCTTTTCCTCGATGAGTCGTTTGCTGATATTTTTACGCCACGTATAGTATTCGCTGGTGCCGTGAGATGCTTCTCCAAGAAGTACCGCCTTTTTGTCAGAGGCACGGTCGATTACAGGGCTAAGACAGCTAATTTCACTCACCGGGAGAGCGTTTTTGGCGAAGTACTCAGTAATAACACTCTCGTCATTAGCTGAAATACTGATAGCGATAAGCAAAAGGAACAAAAAGAACGGGGATGAAATCATAGTGCCTTCTTTCAAATGAATGTATTCACAAAACGATTATAGAGAAAAATAGCCATTACGATTCTAAAATTCAAGATTCCCACAGGATTAAGAGTGTGTTTAAGTAGATAAAACAGGACAAAAAACGATTATTTCAGGTGTAGTGCACTGCTCTGTAAATAATATATTGCTTTCTCAATAGTGCGCTATATATCTTAGTATTCCTAAATAGAAAACTATTACTATGTAACTTAACAAAAGGAGTAGCTGATGGGCAGGAAGCTAATTGCTGTAGTCTTTTCGGTAGCGCTGTTTGCTATGAGTGTAAGTGCACAGAATGCACGGGTGGATGCGATGTCTGGTTTTAACCAGATGCAGGATCATGCAAGAATTATGGTGAACCCCGCAAATATGAATCTGTTTGGAAACTCTATCCAGACAACCTATGATGGAACAGCTCAGCTCATAGCCATAAAGTCGTTCACCCCCACTCTAAATTTTGGTATTCTTTATGATGCTCAACTGTTACACGATGATGCCCTCTATAATCATTTTGTAAACAACACTGTAACAGAAAGGCCTATGTTTTTGGGGTCGGATGACTTTGGCTTTGACTTTGATGGTGACTTTGACTTTGATGGCATGGAGGTGGAGAACGATATTGATCCTATTCCACAGATCCTTGTGGGTATCGATTTGGGTCATCTGAAAGTTGGCGCCAATCTCTACTATGAACGTGCTTTTTATAAATATTATATAGATAATGATGGTGACGACTTGGAGGAAACCGGTAGATTCAGAAATATTGGCTTTCTAGCAGGAGCGTTACTGGATCTTAACACTTTGATCATTCAGCCCAGACTTGGCATGGGTTTTCCCTCTGTCTATAGTAGCTTGGCCGATGATGCAGACGTTTTTTCCAAGGAAAGTGGGTTTCATTTTGAGGTAGGCTCAGAAGCACTTATGCCATTGGGGGCAACCGATATCTCTGCTGGATTTGATTTTAACAGAGTTGTTTTTCAGGGTAAGAGAGAGACAAGAACTGGAGAAAATAGTACTACTACTAGTTTTGAAAACACAGAAGTTTTAGCTTCAGTCGGCTTTTTTGCTGCAATGCAGCATACTTTTGTGGATAGAAACATGCTTTTGGGTGCAAAACTTCTGGGAAATCTAAATACATACAGAAATTTGCCTGAAGGTTCCGATGGAACTGATAGAATAAACCGTAACTTTGAATACGGAATAAGAACAGGTTTGGAAAAAACGTGGGATGATTTAAAGCGCCTTGATGCATTCATTGCTCGTGGTGGTCTTAGCTTCATTGCCGATTACGATATTGCGAGAAGTGAAGGCTCAAACGTTAAGAGTCGTGAGCGTTTCCCTACCGACCGCACCGGCTTTCAAATGGATCTTGGGCTTGGAATCAAAAAGGGTGTATTTTCCATGGATATTCACTTCAGCCCCGATTTCATACTCAACGCGCCTAAAATCCTAAGTAGTTATGACTCAGATGATCTTTTTAAATTCACTGCAACTCTGGATTTTGGCGGATCGTCAACGTTTCGTTGGTAAAATAAATAAGTAAGTAAAAAGAATTTTTTGGGTTTTATGCTTTATTTAAATTAGCATAAAACCCTTTTTTTATCCTTATTGAGCATTGTTTGTGAGTCACGCGGTAATCCTCGTTTAAAGTGCTAAACCGTTGATCCTGTAGGGAAGAGATGTTTTAGTACTTATCATGCAAGCGATTTCTGTTGTGTCGCTACGGGACAGAGAGTTCCTTCAACAGGTTTTTTTTACTACATGTAACCTCTACGGAATAGTACTGCTATCCAAAAAGGTCTAATAAGTTAAAACGAGGGTGGTTTCGATACAGCACTCATTCAGAAGGCTATTTGATGAGTCGTGGAATCTCTCAAACCGAATTGCTGATACAGTATTAGAGAGAGAACGACTGTTAAAACAGGTTCTTCATCGCAACGAAGTATAAGGAGACGGTCGATTTGATCCGCGATATAGCTGGATTTGCCCGTACTGTCTTCGCTAATGATCCCCGGAAGAGAGATTACCGGACCTCGAAGTGCTATTTCTGATGTTTTATCAAAATTTATAGTAAAAAGAGATTATAAGAAATGATACAGGAGAACATTTTAAGCACATCTGAGATCGGCGGAACCCTTCGGGACACTGTCCCTAACAAATCCCCCGATCGGGAGAACCCTTCGGAACACTGTCCTTAACAAATCCCCCGATCGGGAGAACCCTTCGGAACACTGTCCTTAACAAATCCCCCGATCGGGAGAACCCTTCGGAACACTGTCCTTAACAAATCCCCCGATGGGCGGAACCCCATTATTTGTCTTCCGTGACCGTACCCGGGCTGGCAGCAATGTTTACCGTACTATCAAAAACCCTGAAATCGGCACCTGAAGGGTCTGGCGGAACCATCTGTGAGTCAAAAATGAGTGTCTGATTGGTTTGCGAAGTCATCTGAAACGCGAAAACGGGTGTCAGAAACGCCAAAGAGACCTCACCCTGGCCTTCGGCACCCCTCTCCCGCGGGAGAGGGCCACACAGCAACGGCAAATTTAGCGTGTAACGGTGGGTTTTGCCTGTAAAAAGGGTGGGAGAAATACCAGCCCAAACACTACACTTACAAAACAAAAGCAACTGAATGGGTTCCTCTTCTCCCAGTGGGAGAAGGGGACAGGGGATGAGGTCCTAATGAAACGAACTCCCAAAAAAAAAAGGCTGTTTCTGCGGAAACAGCCCTTCTGGGAGGTAGTCTGCGCCTACGTATGGAGCAGACATCAGACATTTTACTAAAGTTACCTGAGTACGAAAGAACGGGTCATTACATTGAGGTTATCTCTGTAAACCATAACATAGGCACCATTGGCCACCATTCTTCCTGCATTGCTTCTGCCATTCCATACTACTCTGTCACTTTCAACTGCCAGGGTTTTAACTCTGCTTCCATTTATAGAGTAGATATCTATACTTGCATTAGCAGCAGCTCCGGGAGTTTGAAAGATAATTCTTCCACCTCTGTTTTGAACAATTCGTATCGATTGATTTGTTCTGCTTCTTGTGTTTGCAACTGGTCTGGCTGAGGTTGGGTCAACTGCTTCAAAGCTGACTTCCTCAATGAACACAGGTGCAATCGATCCGCCCATGTGAATTTCAAAATCGGTAATTGCATCTGTTTCACCGGTGAAATCGAATGAGAAATCCTGCCAGTCTGAAGGCAGTTGGACTTCCTCTTCAAAGATTACAGAACTTGAATCATCATCCTGGCTGATTACTTTAATATTCATACTTCTGGTTCCCGCGGCAAAGGCTCTGAAAGAGATGTTGTACTCTTTACCTTCAAAAACGGGTATGTTGTTTTGTGAGAGTACTATATCGGAAGAGCTTCCGGCGTTGTCTATATCTACAGAAAGAATCTCATTTTGTATTGAGGCTTCAGCTTCAGCTCCGTTATCCAAGGCAAGATCATTCCAACCGGAAAGTCTGTTGGCGAAAGAACCATTGATAAGTAATTCGCCGTATTTAAACATCACACCAAGGGTATTGATTATAAAGGGTTCACTTTGTCCGATTACAACTAACTGTGCATCAGCTTCATCTTCCTCACCATTTTCCTCACCGTTCTCGGCGTCTTCATCTTCACTATTTTCTTCACCTTGGCCATTGTCTTCCTCTTGTGTTTCAGGTGCCAGTATTCTGATACGTGCATTATCAGTAACCACATCCGGAACACTCCAGTTAAAACGGCCAAGTGTAAACTCGATATTTTCCTCAATCAATTCCCAGCTCTCACCATCATCGGTTGAGTATTCAAGCGTAATTACTTCGTGATCACTGTTTAATTCCCAGCGTATGGTTTGAGTTGAATTATTTCTCCATACAGTTCCGGAATTGGGTTGATTGATAAACACTCCATCAATATCGGTTTCAATAATGCTTACATTATCTATGTGCACATCGCCAAGCGCGCTACCCAGATTAAATTCTACCCGGATCTCATCCTCTATGGGCTCTTCTATAGTGAACACGGTTGAAAATCTTCTCTTCTCAGTAGAGAGGCGAACAGGGATGGTATCCCCACCAGTCATTGAAGTGTAGGGTCCATGAGCTAGTCCTATATTTGCATAAATCGGTCTTGGTTCAGATGCATATGCTTCATAAGAGAAGAGATAGGTCTTGTTCTCTTTTAAATTTATATCGGACTGATAGAGCTTAATAGCCCAGGCGGCACCGCTTAGCTCGTCAATGGTAACTACATACTCTTCATCAACAACTGAACCGGATGCATCACCTCCGTGTGTCTCAAAGGTCCAGTTACTGCTACCATCAGAGAAATCGCCGTTAATTACCAGTTCCCCCTCTGGCAGATCAGGATCAACCGGGTCTGGATCCACGGGATCAGGGTCATCACCCACATCTTCAGCAATGGCGAAAAGAAGGCTGGTGTCGGCAAAGGTTGCGCTTGTATCAGCGATAATTATAAGGCAACTGTCTGAAATGGTTTCATCGGGAATCTGCCAGGTATAGCGACCAACGTTAACAACTCTTTCCTGAATAGTTGACCAGTCTTCTCCGGCATTGGTTGATAACAGGATTTGAACGTGTGAGAGTGTACCGGTATTGCTCCAGCGTATGGTATTCTCTGCACCAGCCTTATAAGTAGTAGAGGAAGTGGGTGCAGTGATTGAAATAACCGGTTCATCTCTGTATGTAAGGCTTACATTACGAATAGAGATAATATCGAGATTGTTGTTGACTCCACCACTAAACTCAACCCTTACATCGTTATCGGTTTCCTCTCTCATTACAAACGGTATTGAAATGGTGTTTGGAGAGGATGGTGAGAGTTCAAAAGTGGTAAGAGAGGTATCCACATAAGGAGTTCTGGAATCATCATTACTTCCAATAAATACCCTTATTGATAGATCTGTATTTTCAGCGTCTGCAATAAGGGATGCTGCTGCGGTAAATTCAAAGGTATAACCATATCCCTGCTCCAGTTCAATTCCGTTTTGGGAGAGATAGGGGGCGTTTGACTCTTCATTGGCTTGTGTCTCAATTATGATTCGGTAAGCGTTGTTTAGAATTTCGCTGTTTGCTACAGCATCTTGTGTTTCAAGCACCCAATTATCAGTTCCAGAAGAGAAATCCCCATTTCGTATCAGGTTTTCCTCCTCTGCCTGCAAACTAAATGAAAGTAAAAATACGGCAAGCAAAAGTGTTCTTTTGGTCATTAAAGACTCCTGTTTTGATTATGTGTAAAGTGTATTGACAATGCTACGTCTCTTTTAGTGTTGTAGGGAAAATATATAGTTCAACTTTCGGGGCAAATTGCTCAAATTTTATAAGTTATTTCATTTAAAACAGCATAGTTACGACATTTTTACCCTATTGTGTAAATAAAATACTACAATGTCACACAATAGCAATACTTTTAGTGACAACATGTGGTAAAAACTTTTATACTAAACAAAAGATAGCCTGAAGTAGTTGTTAGATTGTGTGTAGAATACAAAAAAAAGTTATAAAACAATGACTTGTCTCTATAAACGATGTATATATCAAAACAGCAGAATACAGAAAAAGTAGAAATGTGCTTGTCGTAGTATCATTTTTCTTTTATATTGAGCTACAGAAACGATCTGCCTCCGTTTCGTTTCTGTAGCTCAACTGTACCCGGATAAGGGGTTAATCCCAATCTATCCTTACATTTTAATGGTCACTTCCATTTAAAAGGATACTGTATATGGAGAAAACTATATTCGAATATCTGGATTACCGGGAGTATCTAAAAGATTTCTATGACTGGAAGAAAAACAAGTACTCTTTTTACTCTTACAGACTTTTCTCCCAAAAGGCCGGTTTTAAATCACCTAACTTTCTAAAACTCGTAATTGATGGAAAAAGAAACTTAACCAAAGAAAGTGTTTTCAGATTCTCCAAAGCTCTTAATCTCAATAAAAGTGAAACTGATTACTTTGAAAACATTGTATTTTTGAATCAGTGTCGCTCACTTGATGAAAAAAATGCCTATCTTTGCAAAATTATGCGCCACAGAGTAAAATGCGATCCCAAAAAAATCGAAGAATCGCAATATGAATATTACTCCCAGTGGTATCATCCGGTGATACGGGAGCTTGTTACCGCTGTGGATTTTGGTGATGATTTCAAACGGCTCGCTTCACTCGTTATCCCCTCTATCACAGTATCAGAGGCAAAGAGGTCTGTTGATCTGTTGCTAAAACTTAATTATATCAGAAAAAATGATCATGGCAACTATGAGAAAATATCCAACACTTTAACCACCGGGCCTCAGGTAAGATCGGTCGCGGTGTCCAATTTTCACAAATCTATGATTAAGCTTGGTTCTGACGCTATTGAGCGTTTTCCTTCAAAGCTGAGAAATATCTCCTCTCTTACGCTTTCGGTTTCTGAGGATACCTGCTCGCAGGTAATCAGCAAGATTGAAACATTTAGAAAAGAGTTGCTGGATTTGGCAGAAGCAGATAGTGAACCTTCAAAAGTTTTGCAACTAAACATGCAGCTCTTTCCACTTTCGGATAACTTTGATAAAGGGGGGGACAGATGAAACCGGTAAAAACGTTGCTTCTAATTGTTTGCTCTCTCTCTCTGTTTACCTTCATTAGTTGTACAAATGTTGCCAGTGGTACAGAAACAGGAAATCCCGTAATTACTGAGCTTGCTTTTGCACTTTTTGATGTCATAGATTCCACAGATCAGTGGGAACCACAACACTATTTGGTGGATGGAACAGAGCAGCTGGATCCGGCCCGCATTTATCAGGATTTTGGAGGAGTAGTGCTTGCAAAGCAGGCGCAGACGCTCTCTACTGAGCAGGAAAAAGAGTTCAAAGTCATCGAAAGAGAAGACACCGTAATCTATTCTATACCGATAATTATTGCTGATACCCTAATTGAATTTTCAGACACAACTCAACTGCTGATTAATGATTCCGGTGATTCAGTGTACTTAAGCCGCAGTTATCGTAACGAAATTATTATTACCGATACAATCAGTGTTTTTGACACAGTTACTGTAATTTCTTATGATACGCTCTACCTGGATGGTGAGAGTGGGCGCAGCAGTCCTATAGAGATCGTCACCGGGAGTGCTAATCATGAAGGTACGGTAATAAATAAAGATGGTTCTGTGAGCTACTCCATTCTCATGAGTTACAGGCACGCTAGTTATTCATCCATGATGCCCTCCAGTCCACATCTGATTATTCACCAGGCAGATAATCTTATGTCTCTGAGCAGAGAATATAAGCAGGATGGTGTAGCAATAGTTGAACAGTACAGTGGCTATGAGCCACAGGATACTATTTTCAGTAAAAGAACCTATAGCTCCACCCAGTATGCACTTTTAAATGCATCATATACCACCCCGGCTACAAGTATAAACCTTGACGTACTCTTTTGTAATGGTGAAGATTATAATTTTCAAAACACCTCTAACAACAATATTTACACTCTTGAACGCAAAATTAGTGAAAACGGCAGTATTAGGGAGAAGGTGTTGTTTGGGGTAGATGATGAAAATGCACGCTCTCTCAGTACCCAAATTAGTAAGTATTTCCCATCTGACACTAAACGGCGAAGTTATAACACGCACTATTTTCTAAAGGGTGATACTGAGAAACCGGGACACCATCACCTTGCTTTGGCTGCAATGAAACAGAGCAGGGTATATAGTCAGGGTGAAGTGGATGAGATGCATATTGAGTTTTCTTTTGAAACAGAATTAAAGCGTTCCCAAAGTGCTACAAATGCAAAGGTGAGTGCAAGAGTGGTATCTGCAAGAGAAGTTGAAAGCATTTTTGAGGGAAGAATTGACAGAAGTTCCGGAACGGCAATTGGTGTGCTTGAAATGGATGGAAAGGATTATGCTGTCAGACTTTTTCGCTCCGGAACGTTTATTATGGATGAGATTGTCCGATGATACGCAGAGGTGGGTTGAATCAAAATTCAGCCCACTGCGGATTCACAAGCCTCTGATCTCTGTTACAGGTATCGATTAGTTCTATCTCTTTTGTGCTCAGACTCACCTCTTTAGCTGCATAGTTTTGTAGAAGGTGAGAAGCTGAAGAGGCTTTAGGTATTACCACCATCCCCTTTTGCATTAGGTAGGCAAGGGAGAGCCCAGCTTCATTGATTTGTTTCTCACGTGCAATACTCTGGAGCAGGGGATCTTTAAATACGTGCCCCCGTGCAATGGGGCAATATGCCGTGAGAACCACTCCGTTATTTTTACAGTACTTCAGAAGCTCCTTTTGGTTAAGAAAGGGGTGAAACTCTACCTGATTGGTGCAGAGTGGAAGGCTACTCAGCCCAATTGCTTTTTTTAACTTCGTTAAGGAAAAATTACTGACTCCTATACTTCTTACCCCAGCAGTTTCAACCAGCTTTTGGAATGCTTCGAGAGTCTCTTCAAGCGGAATCGTTTCATTGGGCCAGTGTATAAGAAGCAAATCAATGTACTCACAGTTTAGTTTCTGCATCGACTGATCAAATTGTTTAAGTACGTCCTGGTACTTCAGGCTGTCATACCAGATTTTGGTGGTGATAAAAAGATCGGATCGTTTAAGCCCCGATTTTTTCAAAGCTTTGCCCACCTGATCTTCATTACCGTATGCTGCCGCAGTGTCTATGTGTCGGTACCCAATTTCAAGAGCTTTCATTACGGTGGTAAAACAGCTGTTTCCTGTCAGTTTCCATGTGCCCAGTCCAAGAACTGGTATCGTATGGCCACTTTTCATTTCTATGGTCGTAAAACTCATGCAGCTCCCCTAACGTTTAGTTTAACCCTTTAATAATAAATTGTGTGTCACCGGGAACACAAACCGTTTAAGTAGAGCTAATCACTATAATTATCCTCTGGTATCTCAATTGCAATTAACAGTAGTAGGGATATTTGCTGGTGGGGTTAGTAATTGTTTGTGCACTGGAGGAATTTTGTGAAAAAGAAGATGTGTTTTCTTTTGTTAGTAATGGTACTTGCAGGTACAGTTGTTTCTGAAGATAAAAGTGAAGTATTGCATAACTATACAGACACTCTTAGTTATGTACTTGGCAGGGATGTAGGATCACAGCTTCAGGAATTTGGAAGAGATTTCAATATCGATCTGTTTACCATGGCTGTTACACAGGTGCTTACCGGTAAAGAGTCTCTTTTGGAGTCGAAGCAGCGGGATTCTGTCCGGCAGGTATTTGCCGAGCAAATAAAGGAGCTTGAGGAAAAGGAGCTTGAAACGATAAGCGAGCGTCTTCGTGAAGAGAGTGTTATCTATATGTCTCAGAATCGAAGGCGAAGGGGAGTGAGAGCAACTGCAAGCGGTTTACAGTACATAGTTCTGAGCCACTCAGAAGGAAAACAGCCAGGTCCCCAAGACACCGTACGGGCAATATACATCGGGATGCTTACCGATAAAACGGTCATTGACCGTTCTCTTCCAGATCTGGCTTACATTATCGATCTTGACAAAACTATCCCCGGTCTTTCTGAAGGCATACAAATGATGAGCCCGGGGAGCAGTTACCGCTTTTTCATTCCCCCCGATCTTGCTTACGGCTCAAACGGTATTCCACCAGAGGTGCCACCCTATTCGGTGATAATTTTTGAAGTGGAACTGGTGGAGATTTTGGATTGATGCCTAAGAGACGGCGATAACTGTCCTGTTTAGTAACGGGGCTTTTGGGTTTCGCCGTTCTCCTCTATTTGTTCTCTGTCAGGATACGCTAATGGTTTAATTATATTTTGAAGGTAAGGTTTCATAGAAAAATAACAACAAGTGCAAAAAACGATAGCAGTGCCCATAAAAACTTGTTCCAATCCCACAATCTCTTTCCGTTAAAACCACTAAAGGGGAAAAAGAAGAGAAGTAGATCAAAAATCAGAAAAAATATGCCTATACTTATAAAAGAGTGTATAAACATATTGGATGTCCCGGACTGCTGAGCATAACTCCATACTCCAAAGATAGGTAAAGCCACAATTAAAATACCAGATAAGGCTATTTTGCCTAATTGGGGTATATTCTCGCTATACTTCCATACCTTTTCTGCTGGATAAACATTTCCTAACACAGGGAAAAAGCCTCTTAGTAGTATGGCAATCATGAAGCTTAGCGGAAACCCTGATTCAAAGATCCTAAACCGTACCCTGTAATTTATAATGGCTGCTGTAATCTGCATAGCAATTTGTCGCGTCCCAAGAAGTAATGCAAATGATACGCAATAATAAACCAATGGAGCGAAATCTCCCTGGTTTGTCAAACTATAGATCAATGAAATAATGATCAGATTAAGAACAAGTGTTGCAGTCCATTGAAGTGCCGGGCTGTCCCGTTTTTGGGCAACTGGGCGAGCCCAAAGGAAAACCCCTGGTGTCATATAGTGAAACATCTTTAACCACATTAGAAATGTCCAACCACCATAGCGTCGAAACTGTGCTCCCGGAGAGATAATATCAAAACCGCGTGTAGCGAAAAGCTTGCTTGAACTGGTGTTGTTTCCTTCAACCGCAGCTATCTGTTCATCACAGCCCTCTTCACCGAAAAACTCAAGGGCCTTCTCGGTTAAACGCTGGCCCAGCTTTAAGCCTCTGGCCTGAGGATCTGTAAAAATCCAGGAAACTTTCCCTATTTTACCTCGGTTTGGAAGCGTGAAAAGGTCAAGAATCGCTCCTCCAACAATCTCATTACCTTTCAGAGCAATGAAAGTGTAGGGGGTAAAACTTGAAAAAACACCCTGGAACCAACCAAATGCGCGAAAAAGGACTTTTCGCGTCGCCTTTTTTTCATCCTCTCTCATTAGGCGAATGACAGTATCATTATCCCTGGTATCCACATTTCTCCCTTTCCTGTACACTTTGAAGCTGCAATTGTTATTCCTCTGAGAGGTATTCATCTGTTGTATACTCTACAGGTTTTACACCGAATCCATGCGCTGAAAATGAGGTAATCTATACCCCGGCTCCGATCTTTGAGCGTCATAAAAAATCCTGTAATCTATTTCCTTTATAGATAAATGAAACACACATGTTAATTACCTCACCTCCCGCGATAATAGCCCTAGGGTCCCCCCAAACGGATCATTTCACGCTTTCACCATTGACGCCCGGCCTCCATAGCCCCGCATAGGAGGCTTAGCCCCATGAAAATCCTTTTTTCCCCAATCAAACACTCCCTACTCTGTCTTATCGTTTGTATCAAAGGATCTTACGCTCTTAGTGTCGCTTGTATGAAGTTCCATAAACAATATCCTGAATATATCCCCACTAAACCCCGCATAGAAGAGCCCATCTGAAGGTTATAACCATCACATTTGCTGTTTAAAGGTATGAAAATGGAGTACGATGGATGCAAAAGTGCAGCGATCAGGTCTGTTTCATGGTGGTGCGCCATACAGAACAGGTATGAACGACAAACTTCCATAGTGCGATCGTAGTGTATAAGGGAACCAAACACAAAGTTTCGCCTGGTAACTCGAGGTACCAATCATGTGCTAATTTCTCCGGCGTGGTATGAGAACAGGCTTATACCGTTTTGGTTTTGAATCAGTTTTCTAAGTACAGTGCACTGTTTTTTTCATACAACGGAGTGTTCTCAGGAGGCACTACAGCACATTTTCAGGTGGCAACAAGCTGTTCGCAACTACCAAAGTGTGGAATATATGGCGCAATAGTGCTGTTTTTAAATGGAAATACCGCTGTTTTCCGTTCAATGGAACACTATAAACAGGGAAACTATGACACCATTCACCCCATTCTTACACTACCAACAGAAGATTCGTGGCTTAAAACAGGGGTGGGTGAACCATAGTACCGTAATTTTTAGAAGAGGTCCGTAAATTTTGGCGTATTGAGTCGGATTTTGGTGAATTTGGGCAATAGGAGGCTGGTTTCGCCCAACTTTGGGAGGCGAAAAAGGGTACAAAGTGGTAAGACAGGCTTGTCGCTTAGGCAGATTGGTTCTGTTCAGGGGCTCGTTTTATCCCTAAAACAACTCTCCTTTTTGTGCTTCTGCGT
>JARUKZ010000027.1 GCA_029688955.1 Chitinispirillales bacterium ANBcel5
CAGCGCAAGACTTAGGTTTTTAGTCGCAAGACATGATAATCAATGCGCAAGAACTACCACTTCGGTCACAAAACACACAAAATAGCGGCGCAAGACATGGGTTTTGGTTAGCAAGACATGGTAAACATGGCACAAGAATCACTGATTATTAGCGCGCAAGACATAGGATTTTGTTCGCAAGACATGGTAAGCCGTGAGCAAGACCTATCACTCCACTGACCCATAAACTGACCCTCCTTTCCTCTTCCGTGTGTTCAGTGCCTTCCGTGGTTAAAAATCCTAAGATTAACAACCACGGAATACACGGAAAAAAAAAGAAAAACCCAAAATCAGTGGTCTGAAATCAGTAACGCCTTTAGCCCCATAATTTATTGGTGCGACGAACAAACCGCGGGGACAACAATCCCAATAGCTTCAATTAAAATAAAAGTGAATTATATGCTGCCAAAAGACTGTGCATTGATCACTGTAAGTGTTTTACTAAATCTTCAGTTTGTTTTCGAAACATAGGCTTGGGTAAAATTACTCCACCTTTATGCTTTAGCCCTCCTGCATTGTTTGATAGAGGTCTGTTCGTGCATACAAAAACTTTAGTTTCAGGGCTGATTGTACGCAAAGCCGAAAAAACATTGATACTTTGATAACAGTTGGTGGGTTTATCAAGATCAACCAGAACATTTTTCACTTTGTACTCAAGCGAGAAATTGATAGCCTTTTCTGGATTATCGAATAAAGCGGCTACCGTCATAGCGCTCAGCATATTAGTTAAAGAGGTAAGAAAAGGGCTTTGTTCTGCAAAGATGACCAGTTTTACGTCTCCGGGCTCAACACTGCAATCTGGAGCAGATTCCGAATCATCCTCTTCATTTTCAGAAAAATTATCTGAGTAAAGACCAGAAAACTCTTCACGAGAGTTTTTTAAATTCTCCTGTCTATTGCGTTCAATGACTGATAGCAGGCTTTCTAAGTCTTTCATTGAATAGTGCTTTTTTTCCATGTTTTTTATTATATAGCCAAAAGGAGTTAAAGTAAAGGCCTATTTTACACTAATCCATTTTAGCTGCTTTGCATAAAACTTCCATCAACTGGTTAAATAATACCAAAATTGGTTAAAAACGGTTAAAATAGCAGCCAGATTCATATCGTTGAAATAAATCAGTAACTTATAATTTGGGCTAAATTAAAATAGCTTACTTTTATTTTGACGATAGTGGAAGATTTAATTAATTTAAATAGTGAGGGGCCTAACTTTACAGTGCTAAACATCATTTTCGGCATTGTGTAACTTCCCACGTCAGGAGACAGGTTTGAAGCAAATTTGTGATATTTTCTCCAAAACAGAGCAAAATTCCAAACCCTGGGCACTATGGATATGGAATTTAGAACTAACTTTAGATGAAGTAGAAAAACAACTTAAAGCATTTATATCAAAGGGATTTGGTGGTGTAGCGATTAGACCTGGCCGTGATATGAATCCTCCATTCATTTCTGAAGAGTTCATGAATCTTTTTGAAAACGTACTGCTGATTGCCCAAAGAGCAGATTTTAAGGTCCGTTTTGCGGATGATTTCTCCTTATCTTTGAGTAACTCTTTTGAAACAATCACCACACAATCTAAAATGCTTCGAGCTCAGTATCTGGTGTTTCAGAGGGAAGTTAGCCCATCTGGAGGCGAAGAGCAAGTCGTAACCCTGGATAGAAGAAGCGAATACGTTGTACTCTCAGTTCCGCTCAAAGATGAAAATCTCCCATTAAATGGAGTGAAGCAGATAGCTGTTAAGACTGGAGAAGAATCTTTTACATGGAAGAGTGCTGATTTAAACAGCAAATTGGTTATCTTCAAAAAAGAATTTATCAAAAACATTGAGGGCGGCTTTGCACCAAATGTGCTCAACCCAAAAATAGCACCACTGTATATCAGCTCAATACTAGAGCTCTTCCATGCCAGATTTTCTAATTTCATGCCTTCTGTATTTGAAGGTTTTATCTGTGAAATGCCGGCTTACAAACCTAATGAGTGTGCTATTCCCTGGGATGATGATCTGATAACAAAATACAGAGCAAAATACAAAAGAGACCTACTAGCCCTGTTACCAGCAATCTTTTCATCAGATTCCCACTCCTATAGAATTCGTGCTCAGGTCTATGATTTTATTTTTCAGTCGATGTATGAGCGTTTCGCTCTTGTACTGGGGCAATGGGCAAAAAAATATCGTTTATCCCAGTGGGTGCTTTGTCCCGAGAGAGCAATGGATAAAAAGGAGAATTCTCTTCGTGATAATTTTGTCCCTCAGGAGCGGTTAGTCGCCGTGGGGATGCAAAACTTAGATGGAACAGATGAAAACATCTCAGTTTTGCGTACTTTGGCCGATTGTAATTCAAATGAGTACCGACGTGAGACCATAACCGTAATAGGAAGAAACAGTACTAACAGGGGAGCCACAATTCAAAGTCTTAAGAGTGAGATAGATCAAAGCTTACTCAGTGGTCCGTCAAAAATTCTTATGGATGGATTTTATTTTAATGTCGATCAGCGCAGTTATTCAAAAACGCCCCACAATGTTTTTTGGTATTCTTCTGAATGGCGGGATTTAGCTCAGCTGTGTACATATTCTTCAAAAACACAATCGCTTATTAAAGAGCTGCAAGGGGTCCGCCAGATAGCGATTCTCTCTCCATGCAGCACGTTATTTTCGCAACATTTGCCTCAAAATAGTGGGTTGGCTCAACGTGGGCTTGAGCAGTTTGAGCATACAGTTAAAGAGCTTATGAGCCTTGATGTTGACATTGATATTATCAGTGAGGACCTTCTTCTTAGATGTACGGTAAGACAAAATGGTGACTTTAATACCAGTGATCGCATAAGGAAAGGTAATTATACTGTTCTTATTCTACCCTATGCACCTTTTATCTCAAGAAGCGTACTTGTGTTTATTGAAAAGCTTGTATCCAAACAGGGTAATGTGATTTTTGTAGAACAAGGCCCTGAAGGCACCTTTGAAGATGGCATAAGTCCTCAGGTAACATCAAGAATCGACAAACTTACTTCTTCATCAAAAAAAGGTGCTGTTAAAATAATTGGTCTTCAGGATATAGCTAATGCAGTATCTTCCGTTAAAGGTGAAATTTCTCTTAAAGATTGCTCCGGTAAACCCTGTAATGATATTTATACTTCTTATTACAAAGGAAACACATACGATATTTATATTATAAAAAATAACTCAGACCTACAGGAGCAAAATGTTACTGTTGAACTTTCTAAAGATAAAAATCTGTTTATAATTGACCCTGTCTCTTCAGGGTTTTCAAAAATAGACTCAGCAGAAAATGATGGAAAAGCAACTATTTGTTTATCTCCCATGCAAACACTTTTTATAGCAATTACTCCATCACCATGCCAGGAAGAATCGGGCAATACTTTCAATGCAGTTACTCTTCCACAAAGAAGTTATAGAATGGTACTTAAAGAACAGTGGCAATTCAAGCCGCTTAGTTTAAACTCACTACCTCTTGCAAACTGGACAACCCGCATGGGGCTTAGCCGTGAGACGGGTACTATCATTCATTTTTATGAATCTATATATGAAGTCAGAGCTGTTCCTGATAGGTGCTTTTTTGTGTCTGCTGAGCCTTTAAATAACCAACCGTTTGCACTTATCTCAAATGGGATGAAGATCAAACCAGTAGATCCGCAAATGTTACTTGATTGTGCTGCGAAAAGCGAGGCTGAGAGCCTTTTGAATCTCTTTGGACGTCGTACTCTTATATACGATATACAAGAAAGCGTAGTAAAAGGGTTTAATCGTATCTCGCTTCGAATGCCCCCATTTGTTATAGAGCCCAGGCCTTTAACTTATCCCCCCCTTGTACTGGGGACATTTTCTATATTTAAGGGGGGCCAGGGTTGGGCATTGGATGAGCACACATCTGTTGCGGGACAGGGGTCATGGACAAAGTACGGTTATCCCTACCTATCCGGCAGTGCCCGTTACTCCCAATCTTTTGAAATCCCCAATGAGTACAAAAAACTGATACTTAGGATCGGTCAGGCATCTGGTACTGTATATGCCTCGGTGAATGATAAAGGTATAGTGGGCCCATTAAGCTGGCAACCTCTTGAAGCAGACATAACTCCGTTGTGTGATTCAAGGCGTAACGAAATCTCTTTGACCGTTTGTAACTCATTTGATAATATTTTAAGAATGAATGGTCGTCCATCTGGCCTGATCGGTGATGTGTACATAGATGTCTATTAATACTATAAAAAGAAATAACCAACCAGTAGCAATACCAGAAACAGACCTGGCAGTGATTGGTAGAATGCAGGAGCAGCTTGATTGCGTAATTTTGCTTGAAACCGCTACACCTTCAGCAGAAAACCCTCATTCATATCTTTTTACCAGCCCCAAACAGGTAGTATCCACAAGCGAGTTCTCCAAAGTAGAATCCTGCCTTCGTGATATTGCTCTATTGTCCCAAAAAAATTGGCTTGCAGGGTACATTGGCTATGAAACTGCGGCTGCCCTGGAAAACAAGATATTTCAAAAAAACATTTCAGGCAAACTACTGTGGTTTGCCGCTTTTTCACCGCCCTGGATTTTTGACCATTTCAAAAGTAAGTGGAACAGACCCTTACCAAAATTTAGCATCGATAGGAAAAACGTAGGCGTTCCAAAGCCAGCACTTGATCTCTCAATTGATTATAATAGTTATAACTCAAAGATAAAAAAGATTAAAAACTACATAGCTAACGGAGATACTTACCAGGTAAACTTTACATTTGATGTGTCTTTTGATAGTCAGAGCAGTAAACCATTTGAGCTATACCGTGCACTCAGAGAGAATCAAAAAGCCCCATACTGCGCTTTCGTTAAAACACCAACATTTCAGGCTCTTTCTTTTTCTCCCGAACTTTTCTTCAACATTACTGACTCAGTAATAACGGTTAAACCAATGAAAGGTACCGCGCCACGTGGGCGTTTTTTTCGTGAAGATAATGAGGCTATAGCTAAGCTTGCTCAAAGTGAAAAAGACAGAAGCGAAAATGTGATGATTGTTGATTTGCTCAGAAATGATCTGGGAAAAATATGCGACATTAGCTCTGTTAAAACAGAAAAGCTTTTTGAAATTGAAACACACAGAACCGTTCATCAGATGACTTCAACAATTAAGGGAAAGCTCAGAGAGAATATCGACTTTTATGATATCATTAAAGCTCTTTTTCCCTGTGGGTCTGTAACGGGCGCCCCAAAGGTAAGAACAATGCAGATAATCTCTGAGCTGGAGGATGGATTTAGGGGAATTTACTGTGGAGCTTTGGGTTTTGTTTCTCCTGAGGGGCAATCTGTTTTTAATGTACCCATCCGTACGCTTCAAAAAGAAAAGAATGATGCTAAATGGCGCTACAGGGTTGGAAGTGGTATTGTAGCTGATTCTCGTTCAGATCTTGAATGGGAAGAATGTAAAGTTAAGTGCAGATTTCTTCAGCAAGAAGCCCGGCCTTTCTATTTGTTTGAGTCTATTTATTACCGATATGGACAACCGTTATATGAAAACGATCATATAAAAAGGCTACAATCCTCAGCCCGGTTTTTTCAGTTTTTGCTAAGAGAGGATCTGCTTAGAGCCACTCTTTTTGAGATCGCTAATGCGATTAGTTCAGTACCTCGCTGCAAAGTAAAGCTCATGCTGCTATCCGATGGTACTCTTAGGTGGGAATATAGCGGAATAGAAGTACATAACAGGACCAGCAAATACAAATGCATTGTATCAACCAAAGCTGTTAACAGTAACAATATCTACCTTTTTCATAAAACAAGCCATAGGCCATGGTATAGTGAGTCTATGCAGATGATAAAAGACGGTGAAGTATGGGACGTTATTCAGTTTAATGAATCCGGCGAGGTCACGGAAGGAGCCAGAAGTAATGTCTTTATCAAAAAGGCTGGTAAACTACGTACGCCACCTCAGCACTGTGGTCTACTGAATGGTGTGCTTAGAAGTAAATTGATAGCAAAAGGCATATGTACACAGGAAATAATAAAATTAGAGGATCTATATGAAAATGAATTGTTTCTGGGCAATTCTGTACGGGGATTGGTAAGAGTAGAGATTGAGTAATCTTTACTGTTTCTCTGCTCGTTCTATGTGATCAATTTCAAACGGTTTACCCCACATATGTATTCCAACCACATCCTCTGCTACACTGCCACTGAACGTTACCTTCAAACCATCTTCCCTAAATTCTTCCGGTAGATTGATAGGTCTGTACCTTTCACCTTCTTCGGTAATAATCCCGTAAAAACCACCCTCAAGATCAATATAGGTAATTGTGCCAGAGTATTGTGTAGGGTTACAAGCGCTCAAAAGAAACATCACTGTCGTTAGGGTAATTATTTGTTTCACCAGTACCTCCATAAGAGAATATAGTTTTAAGCGGATTATTAATTCAATTGAAACACTTTTTATTGGCACTCGCTTCGCTTTTTAACATTATTTATCATTAAAATATCAGTTTCCTACCCGGAGGAACTATGCTACTTGGTGATTTTCTTACTCATAGTGCAGAAAAATTTACCCAAAAAACCGCTATAGTGCAGCAAAGCAGGGAGATAAGCTACGGGCAGTTGAATAACAAAGTAAACTGTTTGGCTAATTCCCTCGTCAAAATGGGAATAAAAAAACAGGATAGAGTTGCTGTTTATCTTGAAAATTCAATAGAATCAGTGATATCGATCTTTGCAATTCTTAAAGCCGGTGGGGTGTTTTTGGTCATTAACCCCCAGGTAAAAAGTAAAAAGCTTTTTTATATACTTAACGACTGTCAGGTTCGGTTAATAATTACTGATTTAAACGGAAAGGAGCAGGTTGCTCAGGGGGGTATAGACAATGCAACCAGCTTAACCACAATTATACTTACAGCTTACGAGGCATTATCTTCTTCTCAAAACCGAAATAATATTCAGAATTCGACATACAATAACACTATAGATTTCAATTCTTTATTAGAGGTTGGAACAGAGAATGAACCCGATAACAGAAGCATCGATATCGACCTTGCATCTCTAACATACACTTCAGGTTCAACCAATGAGCCTAAAGGTGTCATGCTTACCCATCAAAATATGGTTACAGCAGCCACCTCAATAACTCAGTATCTTGAAAATACCAATACTGATATCGTATTAAATTATCTTCCTCTTTCCTTCGATTATGGCTTGTACCAGGCACTTATGACGATAAAATTTGGTGGAACATTGGTACTGGAAAAAGCTTTTGTTTATCCTTTTCAGGCAATACAAAAAATTAAACAATTTAAAGTTACAGGATTTCCAATTGTACCTGCAATGGTTGTACTAATAAGCGTTTTAAAAAATATAAACCCTGAAGATCTATCATCAGTCAGATATATAACCAATACCGGTCAGGCGCTTGCACTATCACACATTGAAGCTTTAGAGGGTATTTTCCCCTCTGCCCGAATATATTCAATGTATGGCCTTACCGAGTGTAAGCGTGTTACCTATCTGCCCCCCGCTGAACTCAAAAATCGTCCCCTATCTGTAGGAAAAGCTATTCCAAATACCGAAGTTTGGCTTGTAGATGAAAATGGAAACAAGATAAATGAGCCACATAGGGAGGGGGAACTCGTTATCAGAGGAGCACATGTGATGAAAGGGTACTGGAATAAAGAGGGAGAATCAAAAAAAGTGCTTAAAAAGGGAATATACCCTGGTGAAAAAGTACTCATGAGTGGGGACTTTTTTAAAATGGATGAAGAGGGCTACCTTTATTTTATTTCACGAAAGGATGAAATTATAAAAAGCGGAGCAGAGCGAGTAAGTCCAAAGGAAATTGAGGATGTTCTGTATGGCCTCAGTGGTGTGGAAGAGGTGGCTGTAATTGGTGTGCCAGATAAAATACTGGGTAATGCACTGAAGGCATTTTTAGTTTTTAAAGAGGGAAAACGACTATCTAAAGACCAAATATTAGATTTTTGCTCCATCAAGTTGGAACGTAACAGAATACCAAAACATTTTGAGATAATGAAGTCACTTCCCAAGTCTAACAATGGAAAAATTAGAAAAAAAGGGCTGTATGAGCAAAAGGAGGCTGAAGAGACTTCATAAAATTATCACCAGTTTAGACCCAGCACTAAATTTGTTTAGACTATTATGCACTAAATATAAAAATAGTATAAATGTAGTGCGCAAGATTTTATTTTGTAGTAGAATGTACGATAAGATCTGTACCCCTTCTTATTTAAGGTATTATTTGCCGGATCTAAGATCCTTGTAGTTTTGCGGAGATTCTTTGATGTCTAATTTGCGAATACTAATGGTTGAAGATAACGAAAGCGATGCACTGCTGATTGATCGCCACTTGTCAAAACACGGCTTCGATTTTAGCTGTAAAAGAGTTGATAAATCAAGCCATCTGAAAGATGCACTTAAAAGTCAGAAATGGGATATTGTAATAACCGACTATACCCTGCCGGAGATGAATGGCCTTGATACTCTAAAAATCATAAAGGATAGTGGGTTAGACATTCCTATAATTATGGTTTCTGGAAATATTGGGGAAGATGCGGCTGTAGAAGTCATGAGAGCCGGGGTGAACGATTTTATAAACAAGGATAATTTAGGTCGGCTTGTTCCTGCAATTAAGCGTGAGCTTAAAGAACTTGAGCATCGAAAAGAACATCGGGAAACCATGAAAGAGCTTGAAGATGCCAGGGAAGAGATGGAGCTGAATCGACGCCGTGAGCATGAAGTTAAGCTTTTGGGAAAAATAGTTTCCGGAATTGCTCATGAAGTCAGAAATCCTTTAAACGCTATCTCTGCCTTGCTTGAAGCTTTATACCAGGAGTTAGAAGGTGTTAAAGATTTGCAGATGTATAAAACGTACATAAACTCACAAGTTGAACGATTAAACCTTCTTATGAAAGACCTTCTGGAGCTGGGTAAAACAGACAGTACCAGTGGCTTTGAGAGGTTAAATTTTGTTGACCTGTGCTGCTCAGCAATAGATCAATGGAATAAAGAGAGGGATAAGAAAACAAGCAAAGTAGTCTTCCATAATCTTAAAAACCTGAATTCTCTTGAAGCTAACGGAGATTACTCACGCTTAAAACAGGTTTTGTTTAATTTATTTCAAAACGCCAGTTTTTACAGCCCAGAAAATAAAGATATCGATCTGTTTTTAGATTACGAAAAAAATGATAATACTATACTAATCGATGTAGTAGATCAGGGTGAAGGGATTGCGCCAGAATATTTAGACAATATTTTTGATCCGTTTTTCACCACAAAAAAGGCAGGTACCGGACTTGGCCTGGGCATAGCCCGTCGAATAGTAGAGGCCCACCAGGGATCACTTATGCTCAAAAACAATGATAATAAAAAAGGGTGTACTGCACACATCAAAGTTTCCTTAAACAGAAACAACTCTGTTTAAGGGGCATTCTTCTTTTGCCTGAACATCCTGCGCTTATGAGCTACACTTCTCTCTCTTAAACTTAAGATAGCTATTTGCAGTGTGATCCCTTTATTGCAACATTAGCAGCAAAGCTCTGAGCAGAAAGCAAAACCGCAGAGCTATACCCACTCATGCCTGTGATCGATGGCAAATTGTTCAAAAGAAGTAGGTTCTCGTCCTAAAATGTAGCCAAGATCCTGTGCTATGTTTTCGCACCAACCATGCCTTGCTATTTCGTAAAGACCAACCATGTATTCCACCTCCTGTTCAGTATAACCTCTTTCAAGAAGAATCTTCCACATTTGGTTATGACTGATAGGTTTGTATCTGATTTTACGTCCTGTTACATTAGTAAGTATATCAGCAATCTGGTAATGATTGAGTGCTTGTGCTCCGGTTAAAACAAACATTTGATTCTGGTACTTCTCTCTGATGAGAATGTCTGCAACAGTCTCAGCGACATCACGTGTATCCACAAAAGAAATCTTGGCATCATTTGCAGGTAATTGAATCAACGAGTCGCGACGAATCCCATCTGAAGCAAGTTCCTTAAAAAACTGCATGAAAAGATTAGGGCGAATAATTGTGTAATTCATTCCACAGTTTTGAAGACACTTTTCAGCAATCATTAAAGGAGAGTCTCTGTTTTCACCGACTATACCCATTCCCACAATATGTTTTACCCCATAAAAACGCGCCTGTTCCATAAATGGAAGAAGAAAGTCATCTACACGAGGGTAATTCATTGGAAATCCCAGAAAAACACTGGAAGTCCCTTTGAGCGCATTAGAATAAGTACGGGGATTTTCAAAATCAAAATGAACAACAGGACATTCGCGGGTAACCGATTGCGCCTCTTCAGTATCTCTGGCAGCAATTTTTACGCAATTACCTTTACGGAGAATCTGACGAATTATCTCTTTTTCCAGCATTCCGGTCGACTCAGTCACCATTATTGTCGTCTTTAACATGCAACCTCCTAGAAAAATTCTTCAGATAATCTATAAAAGACTACGATTCTACAGGGCGTTTTCTTCAGACTTTTATACAGCAGGTCGTTTTCGCATACGTTCTGTGGTGTTGGCATACATTTTGTTCCTTTTTAGTCACTGTATCTTCATTTTTATCTCCTATCTACGAGGACAGTATGAGAAGCCGGGTTGCAATAGTAGATCATTCTTCAGTGAATACGGCAATAGAGCAGGCTTTGGATTTTCTGGGTACCTTAAGTGACCTTTTCAGAGACAGACATGTGGCCATTAAGCCCAATGAAACCTGGGCATCACCTGAGGATACCAGCGCCTGCACACAGGCCGAAACGGTAAGAGCAGTGATAAAGATTGTTAAAAGCTTTAACCCCTACAAGATTACAGTCACCGGAGGTTCTGGTGGGGGCGAAACAGACCAGATTTTTGAATACCTGGGCATCGATAAAGTGTTACGTGAAGAAAAAGTCGAATTTTTTGACCATAACAGAGGGCCATTTGAAAAAGTGCATCTAAGGTACTGTTCCACAAAAGAGGTGGTTATTAATCCTCATATCTTCTCTTACGATACCATTGTCTCCCTCGCTCAGCACAAAGTCCATAAACTGGCTGAAGTGACGCTGAGTATGAAAAATATCGCCATGTCTTTCCCTGCCGCAGATTACTACGGGCATCCCCGATATAAGTATAAGTATGCAGATGAAGTTTTCTTTAATGATCTTCATGGATTTATTGCCGGGATGTGCCACCGTTTCCCCATACACCTGGGAATAGTAACCGGTCATCCGGCAATGATTGGCACAGGACCAATAGGGGGCAAAACGTTTGAATCTAACCTGGTACTGGCTTCAAAGGATTTCGTCGCTCTTGATAGCATTGGAGCTGCTATTCTCAACAGGTGGGATGTGGCTCACATTAAAAAGGCTCAGCAGATTGGGATGGGTAATGCCGATTTAGAGAAAATTGACATTGTGGGTGTAGCATTTAGTGATGCTGTCAGGATATTTAATAGTAGAGCAGAAGCCTTCAATACCTAAGTTTAATACTAAGGAATTCCCGTTTTTTTAATTGGCTGGAATCAACTACCAGCTTTTTTTCTAAGATTAAAAGCTTAAATTGATATAAAATGTTGAAATAGAAGCGAAAAGTTGGATATAATTAGATTTTATTGCTATATTCTTATTGCAGATCTGTTCCCTTTTCAGGCACTTTCCACCAAAATAAAATTTTTAAGGAGGTAGAGATGAAGAAAGTGGCACTGCTTATTTCGGCAGTCCTGGTAACCTATACTACTGGTCTAGCCCAAAGTTTTGGACTGAATATCGACAATGGTGAAGCAAAACTATGGCGTTTCGTTTCGGATGAAAGGGAACAAGTTGAAGAATCCTCTGTAATGGCAGTTGGCGATTCCCTCTTCCTTGATTCTGAGCAGAGTGCCACTATAAATCTTGAAGAAAACACTCGTTTATTGTTTCGGGGTAAAGGTGCTCTTAGTCTTAGTATAGATAACTCATCCCTTTCTGTTCATTTTGATGAAGGGCAGATTCTAATCGATAGAAACTCCCCGGAAAAGTTTTCAGATATTGTAATCCATCATAAGGGTTACGATTTCACTTTAGAAGGAACTGCAGTGGCAATCAGATCAACCCGACAGGGAAAACCCACCGCCGCTGTGATACGAGGTTCTGTACAAATGAGTTCTCAAAGCGGAGAATCGCTAACAATTCTGGCCGGACAATTTGGTGCCGTGGACGAATCCGGCTCACTAAGCAGTGGTGATCTTTCTGAACGGGCCATACAATCGCTTGAAAGCTGGGCAGGACTTGAGGCAGAAAGCACAGAAAAAGAGGTCGCAGATGCTATAGAAGCTGATGAGACCGAGGAGTCATTTACAGAGCAACTCCCCGAAACCCAAGATCTAACAGTGGATGAACAGGAAACAGAAACTGAAAATATAGCAGAAGCTGATGGTTCTGCTCTGGATGTAGCAGAAGATCAGCCCGCATCAACTGATCCGGTTCAGCCAGTGTCTGTACCGGCAGAGCAGAGCGATGATACAGAGCCGCAACAGCCAACAGAAGAAAAAACCGCAGAAGAGCCCGAAACAGAAACTGTTGCTGCTGTTACTACTGCCCCACCACAAGCATACTCTTCATCTCCAAACTGGGAATTTGGTGCCGGTATAGTAACAGTTGATGGTCAGCAGTGGACACGTTTGAATCTTGGTGTGGATGTGCCGATCTGGAAATTTGGGGTCTTTTTTGACCTGGAATTTTTCATAGATGAAAAAGGGGATTTTTCTGATAAGGGCTGGAATTTTAAAGATAACTGGGCAGAAGCCCTTGCACGAAAGGTTCGCTATGTGCGCTTTGGCAGCGAAGAAGACCCGCTGTTCGTTAAATTCGGAGCCCTGTCAAATGTGACGTTTGGCTATGGATTCGTAGTGGATCGTTTCACCAATATGCTACGCTATCCCGATCAAAGACTTCCTGGACTTCAGCTCTATGTCAATGATGTTTCAAAATTTGGAATAACTGCTCAGACATTGGTGGCAGATTTTCTCGATTTCAGAAATGATGGTGGGGTAATGGCCGGTCGCCTGGCTTTCAGGCCTTTTAAAACCAGCCAAACGCCAATTGTTAACGGTATCTCTATCGGTGCTACCTACGCTACCGACAGAAACATGTATGCTCCGGCAAGAGAATGGAAAGCCGAAAAAGGAGCTGAGGATCTGGAAAAAATCATTGAGAGCGGTGAGCTGACAGAAAATGTCAGAGAGTTCATGGAAAATAGGGGAATAAACCCAGATAAAATGATTGCTGATCTCGAAACTTTAAGAGACGCTCAGAAGAGAACCGAATCCTTCTCAATCATTGGCGGCGATATAGGAATACCACTGATCCGCAACCCGCTTTTAAGCCTCGATCTTTATGCTCAGGGTGCAACACGGCAGGACCGCAAGGGTTGGGGTATCGGTGCTCCTGGAATATCTCTTAACGTATGGCGGCTCTGGGCAAGCCTTGAGTATCGCAGAGTTCAGGGAAAATTTCAGCCAGGGCATTTCGACACCTACTATCTTGAGGAACGGCTCAGAAGGGATCCGCTCTCAACAAAAGTCGATCATCTTAAAGATGATACCCTCAACGGAGTATTTGGTCGCATGGGATTTAATATCGCTAACGTACTGGTTGTGGATGGTGCCTATCAGTACATGATCGGCAAAAAAGATGATAATAAAGATCAGCGTTTTGAAGCTTCTGCCACTATTGGCAGTATGATCATGGAGCGAATCCCAAAGCTCAACAGGGCTGAAGCATACTACCAGAAAACCAGAATAGGATCTGATTTCAGGTACAATAGAGATGGAGAAAGAAGATCCGGAAACGATTCCTTCTTCAGTAAAACTCCTTATACCTACTATGGTTACCGAACAGGATTTGAAATCGCAGAAGGTGCGTCATTGGTACTGGATTATCGTTATGGGTTCAAAGTGGATCAGGATCAAAACCTGGTTTCTGATAACCATGTCAGTATTCTTACTGCAATAACGTTTTAACCATTACAAATACAGAGACAGTGCCTTGTATCCGGTACTGTCTCTGTATTTTCACACTGCCTCTTTAAGCAACTACTTACCGAGTACATTACGGAGTTTAGATGAAGGAGTCTCCCATGGTCCGCAGGATACGTTCCGGCGGATCCAACCGAAAAAAATTAATCCCCCAAAAAGGGTCGAATACGTTTCTTTTTGCTCCTTGCTTTTGCTGCTGCAATCGCAAAATTCACGATGGCTGTTCCGACTTCTGAAGAGATGGTATCGGATCAGTTAAAGGATTTTAATGTCGAAGTAAAGGATACATCCCAATGCTCTGCTACCAAAGAGGATGAAAAATCTATACTAAGTTTTTTTTCTTTTCTGAGAAGTGAGAAAAACGAAGAAATTCCTCCTCGGGTTTATGACTTTGAATCCGTTTCAAAACTGCTCAATGAACACAAGTTGAATCCATCACCGGTTCATACGATATACGATAATAACGATACTCTTACTTTTAAAACAAGCATTGATACAGCTCTGCAAAACTATGGCACCAGACTTATGCAGCGCTACCGTCCCCGTTACGGAGCAATCGTAGCCATTGACCCGGTTACTGGAAGAGTGCTTGCTCTGGTCTCGTACACCAATGAAGGCGAAAAGGACTTGGGAGACCACCTTTATCTTAGTAGTATTTTTCCTGCAGCTTCAGTGTTTAAAGCAGTTACTGCCGCTGCTGCCATAGAAAATGGCGGACTTACACCTTTGAGTAGAATTGTACATACCGGAAGAAATCACTCTCTGTACCGGTCCCAGCTTGCACCACAACTAAGCAATTTTACCGAATTTACCCTTCGAAGAGCTTTTGCCTTATCGGTAAATCCTGCTTTTGGCAGGCTTGCTTTGTTTAAAATGGATGAAGGGGCATTAAATGAGTATGGAAATCGTTTCGGTTACAATCAAACGGTTCCTTTTGAGCTCTCAGCAGAAGCTTCCGAAATGTTTCCCACCGACTGCGACTTTACTATAGCACAACTTGCATCAGGCTACAACCGTGAAACATCACTTTCACCCCTTTTAGGCGCATTGATGGCAAGTGCTATATCAGAAAACGGCCGTATGCCTTATCCAACAATTGTAGACAGTGTGGTGAATGTTAGCTCAGATTCTACTGTGTATCACCGAGAATCAAAAACCTGGCTCAATCCGGTTGACTCTGTTACGGCATTTTATCTTCGGGATCTTATGGAAAGTGTACCTGCTTCCGGTACTGCACGCCGCTCCTTTAGAGTAATCAGACAATCCCCCCGCTTCAATGTGTTTCAGTATGGCGGTAAAACCGGCAACATGAGAAAACGGGGAATTGGCCGTACAGACTGGTTTGTTGGTTTTACCAGACATCCATATAATACAGACCAGAGACTGGCAGTCGCAGTGGTTACAACCCACACCCCTTACTGGACCGTTCAATCAAGCTTTATAGCCTCCGAGCTGAAACGAATCTTTATGAGAAATGCCCAGGAGCGCCAAAGAGAAAGTGAACTGGAAAGAGAGCTTATAGCTACAGGTCCCCGATAAAACTATGTTGCAATTAACCATCCAGAGTGAAATAAAATGTTGTCCCCCTATCTATTTCACTCTGAACCCAGATTGTACCCCTGTGTCTGGTTATAATCCTTTTAACTGTTGCTAATCCTACTCCAGTGCCGGAAAAACGGGTTGAAGGGTGCAATCTCTGGAATGGTTTAAACAATTTTTGCTCAAAAGTCATATCCAAACCAGCGCCATTATCTTTAACAAAATAAACGTTTTTACCTTCTTCGGTTATAGAGCCGATTTCAATTTTTGCGGTTTCTCTCTCTGAAGTGAATTTCCAGGCATTATTGATTAGGTTTTCCAGGACAATTTTTATAAGGCCCGAATCACATAAAGCAATGAGGTTATCTTCAACCTGATACTCTACTTTTCTGTTTGGGTATTCTGTTTTTAGGGTAGCGATTATCTCTTTTGCTATTTTGGACAGATCTACCCGCAAACGTTTCATGTCAGATTTAGATACTCTTGACAATAATAATAAATCATCGATCAGAGATTTCATTCTGTTTGCAGCCTTTTGCAAATGATCAATATACATACGACCAGTTTCATCAAATTTATCCCCATAGTCTTCTATCAATATTTCAGAAAAACCGAAAATAGTTCGCAATGGAGCACGAAGATCATGAGAAACCGAATAGGTAAAGGCATCAAGTTCCTTATTTACTTCCTTAAGTTGGCTGTTTAGCTCCTCTATCTTTTTCTCTTTTTTGATTCTTTCGGTGATTTCAGTTACCATGCCTAAAATCATCTTACTTTGTTCATTTGGTCCTGGAAGAAAGCTTACTGATTCAAGAACCCAAAATTCACGACCATCTTTTTTCTTAAGCGTTATCTGCCGTATTCCTTCCTTAAAAAGCAAAGAATTGCCACCTGTTTGCGGAGGGTGGTGTAGGAAAAAACGGCGATGATGATTTATCATCTCAAGCTGAGTATATCCCAGCATATGGGCCATTTTTTCATTCACATATCTCAGGCGACAATTGGAATTAAATACCCATATCCCTTCCTGAGCCGTTTCGAACATGGAGCGAAATTTCCACTCATTTTTCTTGAGAGCTTTTTCTGCTTTTATCTTTTCCGATACTTCCATTTGAAGGACTGAGTTGGTTTCATTCAACATTTGTGTACGCTGATGAACCTTCTCTTCAAGTGATTTGCTAAGGATCTCAAGCTCTCCCTGCATCGATTTTCTTGCTTCTATCTCCTGTTTCAATTCCTCTACCTTATTTAGAGCAAATTGATTCGATCTGTGTAATTCATTGACTAGATCTTTGTTTTGATATTTAAATATTAGCGATTCTACTGTAGTTTTGAAAATATTCCTTGAGGTAAAAGAGATAAAAACAAAGTACAAAATAGTAATCACCCCCATGGTTCTGTCTACTCCATCCTCACTAATTAAAAAGTAAACAATAAGAGGAAAAAGGAGGGGGACAGCAAAGAAATAGAAACTATACTTAAACATGGAAGATGCACTTGCAGCACCGGCAGCTAACCCTCCAAGCACAAAGGCCACCAGTATCTGATGTTTATCAGACTGGTGAAAGTTAGCAAACATTGCGGCATTTCCCCATACAAAGCCTGCGGCAAATAAGCTCAGAATGTACCTTCTGTGCCATTTTTTAAAATTTATACCAGCTCTTTTTCTGGTCTTGTAAAACCACACCTGCAGAAATGATCTAACTAACACAATAATGAATGTTAACGCAAACCATACAAATACTATTACCTGCGGTACAAGATACCAGTGAAGAGCGGCAACAATAGTAGCCATCACAATTGATGACCCCAGGCCATAGGGGATTAGCTTATATGACTGGTAGAGCTGGTCTTCGGATAATTGATCAGGATAGTAATTACCCAACATTCCCCCTGAGTAGCCAGACTGCTAAAGGTGTAAAAATATTACAGAAGCCTTTTACCTTTTAACCTGCAATCGATATACCTGAAAGCAGCAATTGTGCTATGGCATCTTATTCCTCTCCAACCCGTTTGACTCGTAAAATGTTGGTCGCTCCTCTAACAGGTGTCGTTCCTGCAAGGTTTAACACTAAATCTCCCTTTTGGATATGATTTTTTTTAAGCAAAATCTCTTCGGCAGAGAGTTGCAGCGACGAGGTATCTGTTTCGGCCATAGGCAGGTAGTGTGAGGAGATATTCCATGCCAAAGAGAGCATTCGTACAACATTGTGATTAGGAGAAAAAGCATACACAGGGGACTGATTTCTTAGTTTTGCCAGATAAAAGGCAGTATCACCAGAGATGGTAAAGAGCAAAATTGGAACTCCACCCAGATCTTTTGCGGCCCAAACTGCCGCTTCGGCCAAAGCATGGGGAGGATGTGTATCCCTTATGGATAGATTGATTATTTCTTTATAGTAATAGGAACTACCTTCTGCAGTTAGGGCTATCCTGCCCATCATCTTAACCGTTTCAACAGCGTAGTCCCCCACAGCGGTTTCACCCGAAAGCATAACCGCATCGCTTCCATCGAAGATCGCATTGGCCACATCAGTGGATTCTGCACGCGTAGGAATGGGGTGCTTGATCATCGATTCAAGCATCTGGGTCGCCACAATGACTACTTTGCCCGTATCATTTGCCTTCTTGATAAGATCTTTCTGTACTACCGGAATCAGTGAGGGGGACATCTCTACCCCTAAATCGCCTCTTGCAACCATGATCCCATCACTTACGTTTAAAATCTCTTCTATATGTTCAGCGGCTTCCGGTTTTTCGATTTTGGCGATTATTTTTAGATGCGACCGGGCAGACTCAATGATTTCTCTTAAATCTTTTATATCCTGTGCTTTTCGTACAAAAGAAAGGGCTATGTACTGAAAATTGTGCTTCAGAATAAACTGAAGATCCTCCCGGTCCTTTTCGGTCAGAGCGGGAATCTTCAGGTCCACATTGGGCAGGTTAACACCTTTATGGGAAGAATAAACGCCGCCTTCGAGCACTAAACAATTTATTCGGTTTCTTGCCTTATCCAGCGAAAGGACCTTAAGGTGAATATGGCCATCGTTAACCATCAACTCCTGACCCGGTCCGATCTCTTCAGAGAGCGTGGGATAATCTACCGAAATGGCCCGTTCATCACAAACAAGGTTCTCTGAAGTAACCACAACCTCTGAATGACTTTTTAAGTACACATCCCTGTTATCCTCTGTTTTCCCGGTACGAATTTTGGGTCCCTGAAGATCTGCCAAAAGCGCAGGATAAGCTTCAAGCTTTGATGAAACCTCTTTGATATCACAAAGCAATTGCTCTTTGGTGCTTAAATCTCCATGAGAGAAATTAATCCTGAACACATTTACCCCGGCCTTCATAAGTTCCCATAATTTCTCTTTAGATGAACTGGCAGGACCCAGGGTTGCAACAATTCTGGTCTTTCTGGTAAGCTTAATCATAATCTCTCTCCTAAATAACTTCTTACTATTATAAAAGCTTGGTATCCATTTCGGGTACTTTCCCATGATCTATTAATTCACAAAGCTTAGCGCTGTTCATTACTAGCTTAAGAGACTATTTGAAACGGGTGCTGCGGAGAAGTGCTTCTGCTTATAAAATGGATGCGAGCAACTAAAGTTACAAGCAAATAAAAGAAATGTAAGTAGTATTACCGTTTAAATGAACTTTATTCAGTTTAAGTGAAGAAAAAAGAGATTGCAAGAAGGTATACTTAGTTTTAGAAATAAGAATTAGTGTAAACAATCCGTTTCAGCACCAAACTCGGAACCGCCCAAGGGAGGTAAAATGAACAGGTCATTTCACCTACTAGTTTTTGCTCTGCTTCTGTCTGGTTTATACAACCTTGCTTTTGCGGAAGCTCCTATTCGTGTACACCCTGACTATGAAGATACCCTGAGAGTAGCTATTATATGGAATGATCCTGTAGGACTGAGCAGTTGTCATCCTGCTACACGGCCCGTGGGTGAAAAGACGCTGGAGTTTATTCTTGAAGCACTCAACATAGAAAGAATACCCAATATTAAAACGCTCTTAAACAGCAGAAATGAACCTGCTACCTGGTCACAGGTCTCCCAACTCTGGGGAGAAGATACGATTCCACATGTAATCATCCACTCAAACGGAGGTTGGTCTACAGGTTGGAATGGACCCGAACTACAGGAAATCTTTGATGAAGCGGTAAGCAAAAAGATAGGCATAGTCTCGGTAGGGGATGATGCTGCTGATCTGGCAGCAAACACCTTTGGATTCGATGGAGTCGATAACGTACCGATGCCTATGGGGGATGCCATGCATATCGATTCCCTTTGGATAGGCCTGGCCAGAGAAAAGGATGAAAAGATAAAAGTTTTCCAAAGAGACGGCTCATTAGCGTATCCCAATGCCAATGGTCTGATCTCTAACACCATCGATTCTATAACTAACAGTACTATTCTCCATTTTCATCCTGTAGGGGAGGGGCGATGTCAGGCAGATGCAGATCAGTATGAAGTTCTTTATCCCCAATGGACTACTATGCTGGGGTATCAGCAGGGCTTTGTAGATGGCCAAAATCTGCCCCAGGTGGGAGAACCTGAGCTTAATGTGCTTGTCGCTATTCAGGATACCACCGATGAAGATGTAATTCGAAGAGCGGTCGCGGTTTCATTTCAACCCCAATTTCTGGTCAACACCCTGGCTGCAAAGCAGATCGTTTATGATGCGATCATGTTTTCATCCCTGACCCATACGTTGTTTGTAGCTAACAGAATCGAAGTTGAGATCGATAGCGATACTGTCCGGGCTGGCGACAAAAAAGATCTAACCGCAATTGTTTTTGATCAGCGTGACAATAAATTATCAGACTTGCTTCCTTATGTTTCCTGGAGAGTAATCGATCCACATTCACAGGACACTATTATTCCAACCCAGGGCGAAACAGTAACGTATCAAACCACTAAAGCATGGAGAAATGTAACCATAGAGGCGTGCGTTGAGGATCCGGAGACCGGAAATGTCGTATGTACCACTGCCACTCTGTTTGTCTCTCCCGGTGATCCTCATCATTTAAATCTACAAAAAGAGCACACCATAACCGCTGATATGCTAACTACAAATACTCCTGATCCCGAAATCAGCCTAACCGAAGATTTCCCCACTGCTACCCTTTATGCTGTTGCACGGGACCGGTATGGTAATTTTGTCAGATATGCTGATAGCCTAACCACTCAGTGGAACTCTTCTGATACTGCTTCTGTCTCCGTTACAGGTGTGGGCGACAGCCTCTATAAAGGCCTTGTTTATCAAAATGGTGATGGAGAGGTGGTGATAGAAGCACAAGAGGGAGACCTTTTGCCGGGAAGGGCAACTATCACCTCTGTTGTGCCTCCGCTGGTTCCACAGGAGCTAATAATAGTGGCCGATAATGATACGCTCAAAGCCGGAACAACCTCTTTGCTAAATGCTGTTGTGTTAGATCAGAATGGAGAACCAATGGATTCTCTTGGCCCCTACATTGAATGGGAAATTATAGAACCGCAAAAAGGAGACAGCCTTTATAATTCAAAAGGAGCAACCAACAGTATCACTGCAACAAAAGCATGGCGCAGCATTACCATAAGAGCTTGTATAAATACAACCGAGCAAAACACTCACTGCACTACTGTCTCTGTCTACGTTATGCCTTCATATCCCCAGTATGTGAATGTACAGAAGACCTCTGAAATTACCAGTGATATGCTAAATACACCTTCAGCACCGGTAGAGCTATATTTTAATGATGAGCAGGAAGCTACTCAGCTTTATGCGCTGGTGCGTGACCGTTTTCATAATTTTGTGCGCTTATCAGATCCTATCACTACCCATTGGGAATCCGGCGACATTGAAATAGCCGATGTTTCCGTTATACCAGACAGCGCCTGGAGTGCTGTACTATTTAGAACCGGTGAAGGAACAACGACCGTAACTATAACCGAAGATACTCTTATCCCTGCAACGGTATCGGTGATAAGCGATAAACCAGACCTTCTAAAAGCTGCCTTTACCCGGGACACCAGTGGAAACGGGTATTTGGACAGGATCGAATTGCACTTCACAAAACCAGTTCAGCTTTGGGGTGAAGATTTGAGAGGAGCTCTTCGGGTGATTTATGGTGAATCTAAAGAGTTGCCCATACATGATTTAGCTCCTGCTTCAAATGCAGCTCAGGGTGATTCTGTATGGTTTATTTCTCTTAGGGAGAAAACGAAGTGGGGTTTTCAAACAGACTGGACACCTGTATTAAACGCGGATTTCATTATTGATAATTCCGGAAGAAAAACATATCTGGCAGTAAAAGATGTGCAGGTGGCAGATGGTGCAGGCACTGTCATAAAAAGCGCTGTTTATTTCCCGGGTGACATGTTTTCTACAAGTGATACTTTAAAAATTGAACTCAGTGAACCAATACACAGAAAAGAGCTTGAAACACTCTCACCTTCAGAAGCATTCTATTACTACCGAAATGGCAGTCTTTATAGCCCTGAGGTTTTAAACGGAGCAAAATTTCATTTTCCGGAAAATGAGGATTATGTCACAGAAGTTCACCTGATAAGGGAAGGTTCACTAGTTTCAAATGAGACCATTTCGCCTCTTGAGGATCTCCTTCAGCTTGCTGGCAGAGTTAAGGACAAAGCAGGTGTTTACCCTCCCGATCCCTCAATAGCCAGAAAAGAGTATATAAAGCTTGGAGGAGACAATAGCCTGAGTATCACAGCGTCACCCAATCCAATACGACCCGGAGAAGGTATACCACATCGGTTTCATCGCTTCTACGCAAATGTGATCGGTAACAGAACTACCGATGGAAGTATGATCATAGCTCTCCATTCAAGAAAACCATTGGTGAGGGATCAACGGGGAAGCTATGGCAGTGCGGTAATCTATGATGCGGTCGGTAATGTGGTGGCAAGCGGCCTTGAACTTAAAAGTACTCAATCACCTCAGGATTACGGAATTTACTGGGACAGAAAAAACAGTTCTGGAAGAGCAGTAGCAGCAGGAAGTTATCTGTGTGTAGTAACCTGCAGGGACATAGACGGAACTACGCACATAAAGAGGATATCTATTGGTGTAGCCAGATAAGCCATTCGGAGAACTAGTGGGCTATGGGAAATACCGGCCCACTAGTTCTTTAATGTGTTGATATTCAAATGGTTATGACTGCAGGTATTGAGACACCCTGAATGCCGGTAAGCATACAGCTACCCACAATACACCACCCCAAATAGCAGGGTAGCGCACTGTTTAAGCGGTTGAATTTTAAGTTGTTAAAACCAAAAAATGTGTGCCGGGCACTTGATAAACCCTTTTACTTAGTGATCTGAATCATCTATGTATTTGAAGCCAAGCATGTATATAGAATCGATACTTCTAAAAGACCAGGCGAGTTTAGCGGCTTTTGGACCCTGGAAATCGGTGTGGATAATCAGAGTTTCATCTTTTTTGGGGATATCGTTACCAAAATAGGTACCGGAGATACCTCCCTCGCTTACATCGCGAAGATACACTGCTCTCTCATCAGAACGGTTGTCACCGGTTTTTCTGTAGAAAACAGCTTTGTCACAACAAGGCTTTCTTTCGAATTTTCTCTTATCAGAAATTGAATACATGGTTATGCTCCTAACCCAGCACGTACAAGACTCATATAGTACTGTCAGAAATTTAGCACATCCAGTTCAGTTTTGCAATAAAAAAGTTTGATATTTATCAAAATAAACAACTAACTTAGTAATTTTCAGCATGTTACAGGATCAATATTTTTTACCATAAATACAGTGCCAAAGCTGAAAAATTTATGTCTAAACAGCGCATTTTTTTCCGTATAAAAATGTGCTTCAATCAGAAAAAATAGTCAAAACAACCCTAATCTTTTGCCAAATTGTTGCCTTCATTGAGCCATCCTCTTATACCGCTTTCAAGGTGGAAGATACTGGAAAACCCGTTTTGAAGCAGGATGCGTGAGGCCACCGCACTACGATTTCCGGATCGGCAGTACACAAGAAGATCTTTTTCACGATACTCTGAGAGCTCTTCAATGCGACGTTCAAGCTCATTTAACGGGATATGTACAGAGTTTTCTATATGTCCGTGACTGAACTCACGATTTGTTCTGACATCAAGAACCACTGTACGGGGTTGATTCACTATTTCCAGGGCTTGTTGTACCGATATATCCTGATACTGTATCCCACCCTGCCCCTTATAATCGTAAACGCTTATATTTCCATTGGTTACCTTACTTTTACCATCGACATGTTCCACCAGTTTAAGATCTAAATCACTCTTATCTCGTATGGTCATAGAGAGCAAAAGCTCTTCTCCAGGGTCAGCCTCAAAATGCCGGTCCAATGCGGGAAGTGATAAAGATCTTTTATAATCACGTTCTCCAAAGGATACCCTGATGGAATCCCCTCTATGAACCACAATATCGATGAAATCCCCTTGTTTGTTTGCATCTACTTTCCTGATACCATCACGAATAGTGCCATGGGCTGCTGGTTCTGTTGATTCAGCAGAGTATTTTTCAATGGCATCAACATAGACCTCTCGACTATGCAGCCCTGCTAATGCATGAACAACCTGCTGATTTTTAACAAAATATACCATAGGAAGCACATCAGCCTGTAGAGCCATCATGATCTCGGGGTGCTTTTCGGTATCAATTTTTAGAAATAAAGCCTGGTCTTGCATCTCTGAGGCTATTTCGTTAAGAAGAGGGGTAAGGATTCTGCAGGGAGCACACCAATCGGCATAAAGATCCACTACAATCAGCTTATCTTGTGAATTGGCCAGGATATCATTAAAGTGATCGACACTTTCTATAATAGTGAGATGATTTGTTTCGACCGGAGGGGAGTTGGCCGACGACAGGTGATACAGCGCAGCAAGAGCTGAGATGAACAAGGTCACCAGTATGATTCTGTTTTTAAATAGCTTTTTCATAGTATTAAAATACGTTTTTTAAAAACGTAGATTGTTATTAAAGTCAAAACAGAAGGAAGTTATCTTAAAACAACCTGATGTAATACAGCACCAAAGAGCCATAATCCAGAGCTGATAAGAACAGTGTAGGAGAAGGGGAGGTTTTTTGAAAGACAGAAGAAAATGGCTAAATAGAAAAGAACCGTTGGCAGTATGCCAAGTAATGCGCCTCTTGAGTATTCGATGATTTGCTGCTGTCCATTTGCTTCAACACCCATCCATAAAAGAACTATAAGTCCCGTTATAGGGGTTACAACTATAAGACCTGCCAGAGAGGGGATTCTGTTTGCCAGGTAGGAGCACAGGAGAATAATCGTGATTGTTGCCGCTATTTTTATTACGAGTGCCATTACAACCCGTACACCTTTCAGGTATTTTACTGAGAGAGTGTATGGTCAAGCACAAAACAGAGCGCTGTTACCTGGCCTTTGCTTTCCCCTTTTCGGTCCTGATTAACCTGGTGGTCCGATCTTCTGTATTAAACCAGAAAAAAATCTGCTCATCTGAAGTAGTGAAGCATTCTGACAGATCGGTTTTGTGACCGCAGGGGTAAATTTTCTTATACATCTTTTCTGCTTGGCTAATCATACTCTGTTTAAGCTTATCCATCTGCTAACTCCCGGAAAAAGTCTCTTCTACAAATTACAATTGCAAAGAGAATGCCACGCAGATCAAAGAAAAAAATGGCCTCTATTTACCCAAAAAAGCCCAATTCAAGAACAACGTTGGAAAAGTTTGCTGTATCCCTATGGAACATTTTGCCGCTTTGGGGATAATCGTCGGTATACTACAACTCGGGGCTTCTATTGTGAAAAGATATAGATAAAGTAAAGGAAAAGAACCCAAAATATGGTCAAGAGACCAATGAAAAACGGGTAGGTGTACCAGTGCTGAATAAAGTGAGATATTTTGCTTAAAGAGGTGTCCTTTTTTATGGACTCAAAAATTTTGTTCCGTACACTACCTGAGACCGGCTGCTCATCTATGTGTGAAAAGGCAGCTTTTACTATTCTCATCTCCTCAACAAACTCATAGCACTGGCTGCAAGTGGTAATATGCTCCTCAAGCTCCCCACACTCCTGCCCAAGGGCGTACTGTATAAGCTCCTCTTCAGAAGGATGTTTCTGTACTGTGTCGCTCATAATTCCTTCTTCTTTAACTTGTTTCTAAGTAATTTAAGCGCTCTGAATGCCTTTATCCTCACATTGTTTTCCTTCAAATCCAGTATCTCAGCAATCTCCCTGTAAGTATACCCGTCCCGAAGATGAAGGTAAAGGATAGCCTTCTCTGTCTCAGCAAGCTCTTCAACCCACTCCCACTCAAACCCAAGCTCTGCGCTTTCCCGGGGGGTACAGAGCAGCTCATGTTTAAAATTCTGGCGAAGTTTGCTAAATCTGTTGCTCTTTCTGAAATGATCAACTGTGGCATTGCGAGCCACCGAATAGAGCCACCTAAGCTGCTCCTCCTCATTCTTAGGCACAGAATCACTTCTCCAAACCTTTAAAAACACCTCCTGGAGAATATCATCGGCAGATGACCTGCTTTGAGTTAGCCAGAGAATAAAGGTATATACCTTACCGGCAAAGGTATTATAGACTGCTCTGAATTCCTTCTCCTGCAAAAGCTTTTCTCCAGAATAAAATAGTACAGCTTTGTTTTTAAATATACACCCTTGCCAGCGCTCTCTAACTATCAAACGCCCCGGAAATAAAAGTTGTTACATTCTTTATCTGTTCATCGATCCGCGAAGTATTTTTTCCCAGGCATAAAAAAATGATCTAGCACACCCTTTATACAGTTAGTTATTTTAATTACTTACATTTAAAAAACGCTTTGCCCGTTACTAATTGATTCAGCTTTCCCTTACTTCTTTGATATAAAAGTTGCAGAAAGGAATCACTGTATGAATCTCAATAAGAGCACCATATTTGTTCTTTCGCTTATTATCTTTCCCCTTATAAGCGGATGCACAAAAGAGAAAGCGGAAGCAATAAAAAATTTATCCCTGATTTTTAGAGAAGAAGCCTCTGAATCGCTCAATCAAATTAAAACTATCATTCTAAAAAGCGTAGAAATGCCCGCGCAGGATGTCGGGGCTGTTGTAAAAGATCTGGAAAGTATACGGGCATTAAATGATGAGAAACTAACCTTTCTTATAGACGAAGCTGGCAGTAGTAACTCAAATTTAAGAAACATAAACCAGGAATTACAAAGCCTCGAAGAACACTACTATCTGTTTGCATCAATCTTCTCTTCACTTCCACAGGGGCATCTGTTTGCATCTGATGCTATAGAACGAGCACAGAAATACTCCAAAGCCTTAACCATAAGAATGATAAACCTTGCGGATGACCTTCACAGGGGTTCTATTCAGGTACGAAGCAATGCAAAAAGAATTGCCCTTATTGAACAGATCAATGATGCTAAAAAAATCGATAATGACTCTCTCCGCAGGAAAAAACTCGAGGTGTATGCTCAGGAAATTATAGCAGTCGCCAAAGAAGAAAAACAAATTAAAGAAAGAGCTATTATTCAGTGCCTTAAAACTGCCTCCATAGGAAAAGAACTCTATAGACTCATAGAAAATTATAGAGACATGGATATACAACAGATCCTTGCTATGACCAATAACGCTATTGAGAGAAGCTCGATGATCTCTGTGGATAATAAAGAAATAGTCTCTCTTCTAAACAGATTCAGAAACTATCAGTCTTTGCTTTCTGAAAAACCACAAGATTCCTCCCAAAGTTCAACTCCTGCGACTATAAACGACTAACAGAGGGAATGGTAATGGCAAAAGAAGCTCAAATTCTTGAGGAAATCTCTCAAACGATTGCTGACTTACAGATTAAATACCGTCGGGCCCGGCTAAACGAAAGAATGCAATTGAAACCAGCTCTTGATGAGCTTATAAAAGAATACGAAAACTATCAGCACAGTGTCTTGAAACGCCACAACTGTGTATCCGGGGAAAACCTTGAAGAGATGAGGGCCATCCGCAAGGAAATAGAAAATGCTGCTGACACCCAGAAACTAATAGCTCTCATTGCAAGGACTGTTACAGCCGTAATAAAGAAATTCTGAACTAAAAGGTTCATTCAAAACCGCTTCCGATTTTTTACTTTTGACCAAAAAACACTATGACCAGTACCGGCCACAGGACGACATATGTAGCCAACTGAGCTGGCTTGCTAAAGAAACAGTCTGTTTTCTCAGTTGAATCCGAACCTGAGCATAGTAATTGATATGCCAGGTTTAAAAGTTTGACTCTCGGGTCGAAAAAGTGTATCTTTTCTTTAAAAGAGTCTAAATTTTAACCGGATTGTATTATGGATTTAAAATCAAGAAGAATAAGAAAAGTACACTCCATGAAGCGGGATCTTATAATGGATGCTGCTCTAAAAGTGATTACCAGGGATGGTTATCAGGGGGCGAAGCTTGAAGACATTGCCCGGGAAGCGGGCTTTTCCAAGGCATCTCTCTACCACTATTTCCCCGATCGTGAGGCGTTGGTTCTGAAACTGATCATAAGAGAACAGAACAGAATAATCGATACGTGTAAAGAAATATTGTTGAAAAATGAACCGGTTACTGTGGTATTAAAGGATTTTTTGAACCTCTTCCTTGAAAAAATAGCTGAAAAGGTTCGGTTTTTCCGAGCTTTTGGTGATTTCTCAGGCAGCGGGTTACTTCAGTTTGCTGATATGGCCCAGAAGCATAAGGATCTCTTTTCTGAGGTGGAAGCCAAAAAGGATGAGATTCAAACTATGATGATTGATTTTGTTAGAGATAGCCAGAATCAGGGACAAATTGATTCCACTCTGGATCCCAAAACGTTCAGTGTTTATATGCTGTCGATGATTCATGGAATTCTTTTTGAAAATTGGCAAACCGAGGGTGAACAAGTTGATTTAGAATCAGAAGCTGAAAAGTTGTTTAAATTTTTAAGTCCCTGGGTTACAGATAAAAACAGTATAGAAACCGGAGGAGTAAAATGAGAAAGGCGATGGTAATTGCAATACTGTCTCTTCTGTGCATTGCCTCTGTCAGCACTTCAGGTGAAAACCGGGTGATGACCCTTGAAAAGTGCATAGAACAGGCGCTTCAGTCCAACTTTAACCTAAAGGCAGCCAGAGAGAAAGTAACCGAAACCGAAGCTGGGGTTCGGGAAGCGCTTGCAGGTTACATGCCTCAGGTAAGTACCTCGGCCAGTTATACACGCCTTATAAACGAACCTGATGTTCCTGATCTCCCCTTACCAGCAGACCAGCAATTTTCTTTGCCTGGCTTTGATGTGGAAAGAAACATCTATAACGCCTCAGTCACTGTTAACCAACCCCTTTTTACCGGCGGCAGGACAAGAGCTGGTCATCAGATGGCAAAAGAGGCTACCAATGCAGCGGATAACGAAAGGATCGCCACCGAAAAAGAGCTTATAAAAGATGTTACCCAGGCTTATTACACAGTACTGTCTTCAAGAAGAAGTCTTGAAGCTATCGACAGCTCCATTACTCTTCTTGAGCAGCTTGTAACAGATTTAAAAAACGGTGTTGAAGTGGGGATGCGTGGAGAGCACGAGCTACTTCAGGCACAGGTACAGCTTTCCAATCAACAACTTACACGAAGACAGGCACAGAGTGGAGCCGATGCTGCAACCGGATTTCTCGCAAATCTTATGGGCTTACCAATAGATAAAGAGTTGCTGCTTGATGATGATATTCCATCTCCTTCGGGATTTGAGATGCCTGAATTAGAAGATCTTAAACGAAGCGTACGAAGAGACAATCCTGGGATCAAAGCTTTGGAAAACCAATTGTCTGTGATAGAGAATCAAAAGAGGATTATTCGGTCTCAAAATCTTCCCAATATTTTTGCTTCAGGATCTTACTCTGGCGATAAAGGTGGTTCTTCACTGGGGGATGGTTGGGATGATAACTGGACCGTTTCTCTTGCCCTGCAATGGAACATTTTTGACGGCGGTGCCGTTCGTCAGCAGCAAAGACAGGCACAGTCTCAATACACCCAACTGTGCCATAGACTTGATTATTTGCGAAGTATGATGGAATATCAGGTTAGAACAGAGTACATGGCGTTGCAGGACGCCTACGAGGCCATTGCAATCAGCCAAAAGGGGCTCGAACAGTCACGACGCTCCTATGAAGTTACTTATGATAAGTTTCATCAGGGAGTCGTTCCCAACAGTGAACTTTTAAACGCCCAGAATTCGCGTCTTCAATCTGAAATAGCCTATTATACTGCTCTGAGTGACTTTTACTCAAAGCTTGCAGATCTTGAATATTTGGTAACATTAGATTAAAAAGAAAGGAAGGAGTAATATGCTTACGAGTAAAGTTGCTTCTCAATTAAAAAGAGCAGTTGTCATACCCGCTGTGTTATTGTTGAGTTTGGTTGCAACAGGCTGCTTTAAGCAGGAAAGTGAAGAATCAGCTGAAGCGCAGCACGAAGTGATCAATTTGCCCGTTAGAGCTTCAGTTGCTCAAAAGCGGGATATCTCTCAGCGGCTAAGGTTTTCCGGAAATATAGATGCATCCAGAAGGCTTTCGGTTGCTCCCGCTTCACCGGGAAGGATCAACAGAATTTATGTAGAGGAAGGGCAGAATGTACGACAGGGCCAGCTTCTGGTTAAAATGGATGATCACCAGCTCCAGCAATCTGCTGCTAACCTTAATCAGCTTAAAAGTGATTACGAAAGAATCAAAACCCTTAAAGAGCGGGGAAGTACAACACAACAGGCCTATGATCAAATGAAAGCTGCTTACGAATCGGCAAAAGCGGGGCATTCACTTTTACAGACCTCTGTTGAGCTTAGGGCTCCTTATGCGGGCACGATCATCGGTAAGAACTTCAATGATGGTGAAATTTACAATGCTCAACTGGGATCCATTGTCCAACTGGCTCAACTTGGAAGAATGCAAATAGAAATCATGGTACCTGAAAGAGAATTTATTCTGCTCAGCCCCGGTCAAACCGCTTTGGTTAGTGTTGATGCCTTTCGCGATACCACCTTCAGGGGAACTATACACACTGTTAACCCCTCACTGAATCCCGTAAGCAGAACTTCAAGGGTTACAGTACAGATAGACAATCCCGACAGGTTACTTAAACCCGGTATGTTTGCCAGGGTCGAAATACTGACCGGCACTAAGGAGAACACTCTTGCGGTTCCAACAGCTGCAATTGTAGACCGAGATGGAGAATCCTTTGTTTTTACTGTGGAGGACTCAGAGGCTCCTTTTGAAACTAAGCCTTCATTGGTCCCGGTGTCTACAGGGTTTATTACCGAAGACTATGCTGAAATTACCTCTGGCATTGATGAGGGAATGGTTGTACTCACCGAAAATAATGTCAGTCTTACAGAAAATACATCAATCAGAGTCCTTTCGATTGACGTAAAGGAGTAAGGGTACTATGAATTTATCTAAATTTTCTGTTACACGGCGTGTAACTATAAGCATGCTGATCTGTATCATTATCCTCTTTGGCTTTATCTCTTTTAACAGGCTTGGATTGGATATGATGCCCGATCTTGAATTCCCCATCATAACTATTTCCACCAGCTATGAAGGTGCTGCTGCCGAAGATGTGGAAGAACTGGTAACCCGTCCAATTGAACAGGCCGTGTCCAGTATCAGCGGACTTGAAGACCTTACCTCTACCTCTTCTGGAGGACTTTCGGTTGTAAGAGCACGATTTGAGTGGGGCACCAATCTGGACTTTGCAGGTCAGGACATCAGGGAAAACATTGCCAGAATCACAACATTTCTTCCCGATGATGTGTCTGATCCCGTTGTGTTTAAAATGGATATGTCACAGTTTCCTATTGTACTCTATGGCGTATCGGGTATGTCTAATACTTCCGAATTACGGTATTATCTGGAAAACACCGTCTCTCCCAGGCTCGAAAGGCTTGAAGGTGTTGCTGCTGTTCATGTTGGGGGTGGCTTAACCAGAGAAATAAATGTCTTTCTCAATAAAACCCGAATGGATCAGTACCGCGTAGGTACAGAAGCTGTAATAGGTGCATTGAGAGCAGCTAATTTAAATGTATCGAGCGGACATGTGGATGCGGGACATCAGGAATTCCTGGTCCGAACAATGGGGGAATTTCCCGACCTTGAAAGTATCGGCAACACAGTCATTACTACCATTAACGGGGCTCCTTTAAGAATCAATGACATCGGAAGAGTTGAGGATACCTTTGAAGAGCGTCGCAACTACATGAGAATCAATGGCCGGGATGGTGTTGTGCTCATGATTACAAAGCAAAGCGGAGCAAACACTCTGGATGCTGTTTTGAATATCAGGGAACAGCTTGAAGAAATGTCTTCCATAATGCCTCCCGATATTGAGTTCATGACCATTTTCGACCAGGGTGAAAGTATAGAAATCGTTACCGGGAATACCGCTGTGTCTGCATTAATCGGAGCGTTACTTGCAATTTTTATGCTCTGGCTCTTTCTCAAAAACTGGCGCCCGACGGTGGTTATTACCATCGCAATTCCTATCTCTATTGTAACGACCTTTATTGGAATGTATGCAATGGGCTATACATTTAATGTTATAACCATTGGAGGTTTTGCCCTTGCGGTAGGTATGCTGGTCGACAATGCTGTTGTGGTAATCGAAAATATCTACCGTCACCTGGAGGAGGGGTTGCACAGAAATGATGCATCGATCACCGGGGCAAATGAAGTGACGATGGCAATCACAGCCTCAACGCTCACTACTGTGGCTGTTTTTATTCCTCTGGCGCTTTCGGGCGGTTTTGCAGGCAGAATCGCGCAACCACTTGCTTTAACCGTGGTGGCTGGTCTCGTTGCCTCTCTTTTTGTGGCCGTAACTATTATTCCAATGCTTGCATCTGTTTTGTTTAAAAAGAGAACACGTAATGTAGAAACGGTTGAAGCTCATGGAGGAAAATTTTTTCACTCCTTTCAAAACAAATATGAAAACGCTCTGGGTTGGGCATTAAAGCACTGGTATGTGGTAGTGATAGTGCTGGCAGGATTAATGGTAGCCAGTGGCATAACCGCAACAACCGTGGGTGGTGAGTTTATGCCTTCCGATGATGATGGTATGGGTCAGGTTACCATAAATTTACCGGTAGGTACTAATCTTCAGGAAACAAACCGTTTGCTGAGTGCTATTGAAGAAAAAGCGCTCGCTATTCCCGAAATCGAAGGAGTTGCCGCGATGGTGGGGCGAATGGGGGGCCGGGGTGGTGGTCCATCCGATGTGAATGAAGGACAGTTGTTTTTTCGCCTGGTACCCTTCTCACAAAGGGAACGATCAACTGAACAGGTGGTTAATGAGCTGCGCCAGTCTATACCTGAACTGAATGATGTGGTGATTGAATTTCCTGAAGGTAACATGATGGGCGGGGCTTCCCATCCCATCGAAATAAAATTCTTCGGAAATGATCTGGAGCAACTGAAGCAATTCGCCGATTCCACTCAGGCACTGTTATCCTCAATGGAGGGCCTGCACGATGTTAATATCTCAATGCGTGAAGGAAAACCAGAGCTGAGAATCTATCCCGACAGAGACAGAGCTGCTTTGATGGGTTTTTCCATGGCAGAGATTGGAACGGGCATACAGCAGGCAAATCTTGGACAGGTAGCCTCACGGTTCCGTGAAGCCGGTGAGGAGTACGACATCCGAATCCGACTGGATGAAGCAGACCGCAATACCCGCCAGGATATCGCCTCTATTCCAATAATCTCACGAGAAGGGATAGTAACACAGGTTGGAAATATCGGTGATATCAAAATTGACCGGGGGCCTATAGCGATAAGCCGCGAAAACAGGGTAAGAAGAGTCTCAGTCACAGCAAACACTACGGACCGGGATATACAGTCTCGTGTTGATGAGATCCGCAGTGAGATGGCTGGGATGGAAGCCTCGATGCCCTTTGGATATTTCGTGGAATATGGCGGCTCTTACCAGGATATGAATGATACCTTTGCTGATCTTGCCCTGGCTTTTCTGGTGGCGGTGATTCTTATCTACATGGTCATGGCTGCACAGTTTGAAAGCTTCTCTCAGCCCTTTATTGTGATGTTTACCGTTCCGCTGTCGCTTATAGGCGTTATCTTCGGACTACGAATAATGGGCCACCCACTGTCGGTGCCGGCATTCATGGGGGTCATTGTGCTGGCTGGAATAGTGGTGAACAACGGAATCGTGATGATCACCTACATAAACCAGCTGCGTGAAAGAGGTATGCAGAAAACGGATGCCATTGTTAAGGCTGCGGGGATAAGGTTACGGCCGATTCTTATCACATCCCTGACCACTATCTTTGGAATTCTTCCTATGGCGGTCACACAGCGTCAAGGGTCTGAAATGCAGGGGCCGATGGGTACAGCAGTAGCCTTTGGGCTATTCTCGGCTACATTTCTCACTCTTTTTGTTGTGCCTGTTATCTATAGCGGAGTCGACAGGTTTTCCAAATTCCTTCTAAAAGGGGTAAAAAGAGTTGTTTTAGGAGAGTGATTTCACTCTCCCTTCCTGCATGATGCAGCGATTTTTGCTTTTCTATCTTCTGTTGTCTTTAGATACCCTTTCCCAACCGGGAGATAGTTATGAAATCGCTGCACATTTTTTGTATCATTCCACTGGTATTAATTGTTTTTGCATTTGCCGAAAACGGATCGATTATTCGGTTTGGCTCCGATATTTCAGTGCCCCGGGGAGAAGAGGTCAGGGATGCTGTAGCTATTGGGGGGAATGTTGAGGTGGCAGGTACAGTAAAAAATGATGCTGTAGCAATTGGCGGCTCTGTTACTTTGCACCAGGGAGCAGATGTGAATGGAAATGTAGTGTCTATAGCCGGCACCATTACCCAGGCAGAAGGTGCTATCGTTGGTGGAGACGTGGTAGAGATCACCGGGCCCTGGGAGATGGTTCCACCTGAAACGCTGTTTCAGATCCTGGTTGGTGCAAGGATAGCCATGTTTGTAGCTCTCCTTGTGCTTTTACTCCTTATAGTCGCTCTTCTGCCCGATCAAATCACCTCACTCGCTTCGGTAATTAAAACCGAACCGGCAAAAACCGTTCTGTGGGGAATAATCGCTACTGTTGCAATTGTTCCGGTCATTATTCTTCTGGCGATTTCGGTTATTGGGATTTTTGTAATCCCGTTTTTCATCCTTGCAGTAGTAATAGCCTTTTTTGTGGGCTACATAGCGGTATCTGTTTTTGTGGGTGATGCTCTTTTGAGGGCAATGCAAAAACCAGATGTCCCTGTAATCTGGAAAGGTCTTTTAGGGTATATCGTTTTGGGAGTTGTGGGGTGGATCCCTGTGCTGGGCTGGCTGGTAAGCTCTGTAGCATCGGTTCTGGGTATTGGTGCGGTACTTGAACTGCTGATTCGATCACGAGCCGGTAAGGTAAAAAACACCAACTCCTGATTGAAAAAGAGGTGTCACACATCTTTAGTGACACCTCAAATCACTACTGTCCACAGAGGTTCTTAATCAGTTATAACACCTCTGCTTTTTATTCGATTATGTGCTTTTTCTTCTTCATTACAAACCGACCTTTTCTTTTTATTTACTCTTCATGATGAGAACGAACGCATGAAGGGGTAGCCGAAAATTCCGGCGTAGAGGATATAAGTTATGATTAAAGCATTCTACAAAGCTAATCGCGGATCGTTTACCCTTTGTTCGCCCTTCGCAGTAAGTCTGCTACGGAGAACGGGCGTTCTTTCCTTTTTTCCTCTCTGCGTCTTTAACTCTGCGTTCTCTGCTTTAAATCATTCTTTTAGCTTTTTCCTATCCGCTCAACTCTATCTATCAGGGTAGTTATAAAACTCATACTATCAATCAAGGCATAAATGTATTTCTGGTCATAGAAAAAATTGTTAAAACGCTGAGAACGCAAAGGGCGCAGACGAAAACGCTTCGCGTTTAGATAAACTCTTTCCATTCAGTTGTAATTAAGACATTTTTCAAGCTAATTGCTGAGCGTTTACACGCAGTTCACCCTTCGCAGTAGTCTGCTACGGACAACGGGCTCCCATTCCTCTTTTTCCTCTCTGCGTCTTCAACTCTGCGTTCTCTGCGACCTCTGCGTTTAAATCATTCTTTTAGCTTTTTCCATCCTCTCCACCCTTTCTAACTGTTACTCTTTTCTCTCTGCGTTTTTTACCTTCGCGTTCTCTGCGCCTCTGCGTTTTAATATTCTCTTCTACTCTATATAGGTAGTCCCTGCGGGCAAGGGTTCCTTTATCGTGCATAGTTCAATCTATACCGACACCACTTCCCGAACTTCCGCAATATGCTCTTTCAGTTTCCGCTCGATGCCATTTTTAAGAGTCATTTGTGACATAGGACATCCTCCGCACGCTCCCGAAAGTCTCACTTTAACCAATCCGTCTTCTGATGTATCCACCAGTTCAACATCACCGCCGTCTGCTTGAAGATAGGGTCTGATTAACTGTAATATCGCATCTACTTCATCTCTAAACATAATTGCTCCTTTTTTTACTTTCCTTACCCTACGCCCGGCCCTCTCGTGTGAGTTTTAAAAAACCCTGCCGGCAGATATGATCAAAACACGGCAAAACCGCATCATCGTCAAACTTTAAGGCTCTATAGCTGGACCTGGCATAGGAAGTATCTCCTATTTAGGTATTGAAATACCTCTTTATCTATTACTACCACCTGGACCTGGTTTTATTGCATTGGTTTATAAATTCATTCAGAAGCAAGGGCAAATAAGCTTCCGTTTCAGCAGAGAAAACGTTGGCCTGTCCTCAGTTGTCCACATTGTGTTTGAATCAATAACTATATTTAGAGTACAGATTTATAATGCTAACACAACCAAAAGGAGGCATTTTTGATGGTTAAACGTTTAATGTTGTTGAGTTGTTTACTGATTTCGACCCTTACGTTCTCTGTTTTTGCATTCACAGAAACGCCGGTGGAGCTTAATGGTGCTCTTCGTGTTGATGGCAACAGGATTGTTGGTGAACATGGAGAACCGGTCCAGTTGAAGGGGATGAGTTTATACTGGTCGATCTGGGGTCCGCAGAAATATTATAACCCACGAGTGGTCAACTGGTTGGTTGAAGACTGGCGAATCGATGTAATCAGAACAGCAATGGCGGTTGAAAAAAATCTCACCGGCGAAGATGTGGGCTGGATATACAACCGGGAAAACCAAACCCATCTGGTAGAAACGGTCATTGAAGCAGCCATAGAAAACGGAATTTATGTTATTGTGGACTGGCATACTCATGAAATCCACACGGAAGCTGCTAAGGAGTTTTTCTCACACATGGCAGAAAAATATGGCAATACTCCCAATCTCATCTGGGAAATTTTCAATGAACCGGTCGACCAGAGTTGGGAAGAGATCGCGGAGTATTCTGAAGAGGTGATAAGTGCTATCAGGGAGCATTGTGATAATCTGGTGATTGCAGGAACAAGGACATGGAGTCAGCGCGTTGATGAACCGGCAGCTAATCCTCTTTCCGATGATAATACCGCCTATGCTCTGCATTTTTATGCCGGATCACATGGTCAGTCTCTAAGGGACGTTGCAGAGCAGGCAATGGATGATGGGATTGCGCTGTTTATCACTGAATGGGGTACATCACATGCAGATGGGGGACGAAAACATGACCGTAACGTGTACAAGGCCGAAGCTGATGAGTGGATTATCTGGGCGTTGGAGCACGATTTGAGTATGGCAAACTGGTCATTGGGTGATATCGATGAGGCTTCGGCGGCACTTAGACCGGGGGCATCTCCCAGAGGACGCTGGAGACCCGGAAGACATCTGACCGAATCGGGAAAGTTTGTTCGCCAATGGATAAGAGATATCAATACAGTTAAATATGATGATGGTTCCCCAAGGCTGGTTGTAGATACTGATGGACCGGGAAGTATCACCGTTTCGCCTGAAAAAGAGTATTATGATCTGGGTGAAACTGTAACGCTTACAGCCAAGCCCGATGAGAATGCTAACTTTGTAAGATGGGCTGGTTCGGTTACCGATACCGAACAATCTCTGACTGTAACAATGGATGGTCCAAAGAGGATCAGGGCCAGATTTCAGGAAGAGGTGGAGTTTCAGTCACCCGGGCTGGTAAATGGTGATTTTTCAGAAGGAAGAAAGGGCTGGACATGGTTTCTTTTTACCGATCATGATGCCGATGCTTCCTTAGATATCTCTGATAATCAGGCCAGGGTCGAGATAAAAAATAAGGGAACAAATTACTGGAATATCCAGATCTTTCAGGGAGACCTTACCCTGATGACCGGTCATACCTACAGGCTCACTTTCGATGCTTCTGCTGATGAACCAAGAGACATTCTGGTGGCTTTCAAGCATAACGAAATGCCGCATACTGAATACTATGGCGAAAAGATTTCACTCAGTCCGGAGATGACAACCTTTACTGCAGAATTCACCATGGAAAATGATAATGATGATAATGCACGGTTAGAGTTCAATCTGGGTGAGTTGAGTGATATACCTGTAACCATATCTAATGTTAACATTGAAGTTGTTGAGTAGTACTGATCAAACCAACGCTACTTTAGTTGTTTTGAGCCCCTGCTTCTGCTTTGGAGGTGGGGGCTTTTTTTAATAGACCGTTTTGGGAAACAGAATATCTACATTAATGATCCTCTTTTTCAACTTTTTCTACACGCAGAATGAAGTACTCTAATTGTTGTTGAATCTAAGATGAAATTTTTCTTGTAGCATCCCGGTTCATGTTAAAATATCCTCATTTCTTTAACATGAAACCTTGGTCATGTTAAAAATTCCTTATTTCTTTAACATGAAAACCTGGTCATGTTAAAAATTCCTTATTTCTTTAACATGAAAACTTGGTCATGTTAAAAATTCCTTATTTCTTTAACATGAAAACTTGGTCATGTTAAAAATTCCTTATTTCTTTAACATGAAAACCTGGTCATGTTAAAATTTCCTTATTTCTTTAACATGAAAACTTAGTCATGTTAAAAATTCCGGATAATGTAACTCGTTTGGACTATCCACGGGAAGAGGAAATGTTCAGAAGATGAAGTGTCCCTACCGCGGTTTTGGGTTTTCCCTTATTTCTATTTAACCATACAAATGCAGCCCTTTGCTTCAATTCTCTACCATTTATGTATTTCGATCTGCACTCTTTTAACCTTACCTGCTCTGGTTTGACGAGCCCCAAAACTTTGAATAAGTTCTTCTTATATATTGCTATCCCTGTTCCCATCTTCGAATTCCACATTCCAAATTCTCACATTCAAAATTCTTACTACGGGTCGCCCGAGGCGAAGGTGGCCACCCCCCAGTAACGCCTGATGACAGAAGTTAGGTTCCTCACGGGGGCGCCAAGAAGCTTGCTTGCCCCGTGTAAGCGTGAAGGGAAAGGATATCTTTGTACTTATCCTTTCAAAAGAGTTGTGGATATCTTGTCTTTTTCTGCATTGTTTAGTGTATCCTAAACCTATATCTCTTTTGCTTTCAGGTCGCCCGGAAGTAAATAAAAACACTTACCGGGATACCCTGAGGCAAAGGTGTTGTAAGTACACAGGGGCGAACGGAAGTGAGCACCACGAGAAAATGTCAGGGATATCGATCCGCCCCGATCACCGGCTCGTGAGTGTTTTCGCCGGTCTTTTTCTTGGGCCATCGAGTCTTCGAGTTTGGCCCCTCCCCGACGAAATCACGAACAGAAGAGCCGGTGCGGGGCTCTTAGGGCGTTCTTTGCCTACTTTCTTTGGCCCTGGAAAGAAAGTAGGTCGCCGAAGGCAGCATAGGACAAGAGTAATCTAAAATTGAAAAAAGATCGTAACCCGGGAACGTTATATTCAATAGTTTGGCGTAAAGCGCTGTCCTGGCGCTTCAAGATAAAACAACTTGAGTTACTAGCAAAATTAAATATCTATTGTTTGATTTCAACAGAATAGCATAAAAAAACAACTGAAGAAAATTGATCATAATATCATAGATGAAGTTGTACAAGGTAAACATGTCTGGATATTTGCTAAGCCAAAGAAAGTACACAGGGGCGAACGGAAGATCGTGCTCTTCGGCCATCCATGGCCTACGAGTGCCTACTTTCTTTGGCCCTGGAAAGAAAGGGCTTTTAACAAAAACAGCGTTTCTTAACGCTGGATACCTTACCCTTAAGGAATGGAATGACAAAGTAGGTCGCCGAAGGCCGTGCACGAATAAAGTAATTCTATTTTTGAAATCTGCATCTTTTAGTGTATCCTGAAGCTATACCTCTTCTGACTACGGGTCGCCCGAGGCGAAGGTGGCCACCCCCCAGTAACGCCTGATGACAGAAGTTAGGTTCCTCACGGGGGCGCCAAGAGGCTTGCTTGCCCCGTGTAAGCGTGAAGGGTTTGGTGTTTTTTTTATGTTGCTCAAGAACTTAAAGTAGCACGGTGAGAAATTGGTAAAACGCATGTATTTCCATTATCGAAAATTATATAGATTTTGTAATCTTTGACGTACTCTGCTTTTTGAAGTCTGGTGTCATAATCGCCTCTCAATCTAATGGTTCTATTTGTGGAGGGATACTGTTTTAGTGGCCATTTCCCAACTTTTTAGCAACTCATTTTGGTACTTAATGCGGTTTCTATTTTTTTCTATTCCCATTATCTACCTTTTTCCAACTTTCTTCAACTAATTCAAATGTCTTTCCATTGAAAACGAACTTGCATTTGCAATTTATCGAATACTCATTGTCAGCAAATACATCAAAGCTGAACTTATCTTCGTCAGTCTCGCCACTACAATAGCACTGTGGTGTAAGGTCATCAATATGATAGTCAACAGCTATAGTTTTGGTCTCGTGATTATATGAAACCCCTTCATTCCAATCCCTACTACTTACTGAATACTTGAATTCTTCCTTGAATTCATTGTCTTTGAAAGTGATTAAGCGAACAGACGTCTCAAAACAAGATAAGCACACTCTTGCACTACTTGTCAGAACATATTTTGTGCCTTCATCAGTTTTAAGTGTAAAAATACCGTTATAACCGTCTGATTTAAAGAACGAATTAAATTCTGCCAATTGAGTTGAGTCCTGTGGAAAAAATTCTGTGTAATGAGTAATAGAAATTCGGGATCGATATGTTCCGCCTGTTTTTTCATCAAAAGAGAAATTGTAAAGTTTATTGTCTTCAGAAACTACTATTGATAGCTCATTAGAATTTAGTAACTCTTTAATAGAAACTTTGCAAAAGTATGGGTGTTTTACTATTTGATTAATGTTTTCCGTAATCTTTCTTTGAAAGTACATTATCATATAATAACTTTGAATTGAATCCTTGTTTTCAGATAACATTTCATCATAGTATTCATCTTCAAAATCTTCTTTAATTTCCTTCTTAGAAAGACCAAAAGTCGAAATTGAATAATATTCATCAGCAAATGGAGAGAGTAGTGAATATTGATTTAGGTATTGATTAGTTTCTTCAATTAGCTTTTCAAAGTCAGACTTTGTCTGTCCAAACACTATAATTGGAAGGAGAATTACTGTAAATAGTATTTTCATTTTTTAGTTGTCGTTTCTTTTTCAAAATCCCATGAAGTTGAAAGATTCTTCTTAAAATACCCCAAATACCCATTTCCGGCAACCATCTGCGGTCTAAAACGCAGACCTGTGCTAAACGCCGCCGAAGTAGACCCAAAGGGCGCTCGTTTTCCGTAGCAGACTACTGCGAAGGGTGAACAGAGGTGCAGTGTTCTTTTAAATTTATACCTCCGAAAGTCTTTTTCCGCATGGGGCATATTCCTTTCCATTTTTCGTTTTATCCATTCACGGTCTTTTACTAAAAAAATTATCAAAACGTAGGCTTACACCTAATACAAGAAATAAACCCTCATCATCAAAAAAGATAGGGTTGCCTCCTATTCTAATGGCACCAATACGTCCGTTTTTAAACTCGTATTGAGCAAAAAGATATGAAAAAGAATAGCCTAATCCTGCTATCCCTGTTTTAATATTCAAGATTTGGCAACCAATTTCAGGAGTACTCATTCTTCTAAAATATTTAAAATTATCGTTAAATGTTATTAGCCTGACAAAATTAACTGAAGGTAGATTAAGGTACAGGTTGTAATCTTTGTAACCCAAGCTCATCTCGATAGCGTCCCAGTAATAAACCCCTCGAGAGAAGCTTCTGTTTTCATAAAATAATGACGACGTGTATTTAAAACTGAAAAATTGTAACTCTTTTTCAATTCCTAAGCTAACTCCAAGTAAACCATTGTTGTACTGCATCTTCATATCTAAAAACTCGTTAATATCATAGGTTAAAAACATATGAAGACTAATTTTTTGATGGCGTATTTCTTCTACAGAAACAGTCTCTTCCCTTGGTGTTGTTGATGTTTCCCTATTAATATATGAAAAGTCAGGAACAGGTAATGTGTCATATATTTGAAAATTCTCATAGGTAGAAATGAAGCTATCCCTGGGTCCATCGGGAAAGGATCTTGTATAAATGTAATTTGTATATTTATGATAATTCAAAAAGACATCCAACTCCATACAATGTAAGGAGCATGCGCATAAAAACAATAAAGAAAAAAGTTTACTAATCATCTTTGATTTCCAATATCTTTTTAAGATACATATATTAAGTGCAGTAAATGCCACATTTCCAGTGCTCTTTTCCCTCACGCTCCGGCATACATTTCTATAATAACCCATTCAGAACAAAAACTGACATACCCAGCGGGTATCCTTTATCTGCTTTTTCAACAATCCTCGCCACTGATGAGTGTTTTTGATTCGAAGTCAGACTCATGTTTCAGTTTCCATCAAACAGCCATTAATCAAACCAATCGCTTAAAAACCACTATATGTTGAGGTTTTCGCTTTTTGAGATTAACCTATACAGTATCATCCCAGCGTACTATCAAACAACTATCAAACAAATCCCGCATTATCTCCTTCGGCCTTAGCCCAGAATGGCAGCTAGCTGCGATTGCGGGTTCCAGCGGCCACGTTTTCACCCTCAACTTATTCACTCCTGCCTTCTTCAACATTCCCACCCCGCCCAGCACCCTCTCTCTCATATATAACCACCCCAAATTCTCTCACATGATTCTTCACAGCTTCTGATGTAACCGTATGCTTTCGTATCAAATCAACAGAGTAGGATATATTCAAAGCCTCCATCTGACTCATGAGCTGTGATTCATCGCGAAGGGTCAATTCCTTTCCAACCAGCAGAATATCAATATCTGAATTATAGGAATAAGTACCCATAGCTCGCGATCCAAAGAGGAGTGCCTTTTCCACTTTTGAATTTGATGCTAAAACGTCTTTAATGAGTTTCAGTTCTTTCTCTGTTAAGCCATATTTCACCTGGTATAGTCCTCGTTTATACGAGCAATGGCATCTGTTATCATTGGGAAGTAAACCTCTTTTATCACTTTCTCTGCTTCATCGGCAATAGATTTATTATACGTGTGCGAAAGCCTGTCGCGACTTTCCAGTGCTTCCAACCACACCGCTGCATCTGCGATAAGTCCTTGTTCAAAGGCAAGTCGAATCGCCTGTCGGGGACTGTTTACCTCATATCCTTCATAATAAAGTTTGTCTTTAAATGTTTTCCAGCATAGTTCAAAGGTGAACTCAAAAACCTGAACAAGACCGGCAAGTTCAAGCTGTGAGTAACTCTCTTTTGCACAGGCATCTTTAAATTGTTCACCTGCAGCTAAAAGGTTTTCAAATCGTTGTTTCCATCTGATTTCAGCACTATTACTCATTTTTTACTCCTATAGTTAGCACTCATAGCCAACCCCACCAGATTCATCTTAATCTCAGCCTCAAGTCTGTCCGGCTCCGCAAATTGCCCTTTGAGTTGTGCAGTAAGCCTGGCCATCTTTTCGAAAAAAGGCTTACTGTCCTTAAGAAACGCTGGCAACCCAGGACGGGTTGCATGAACGAACGCCCTGGGAGCCCCGCACCGGCTCCTCTGTTCGTGATTTCGCCGGGGAGGGGCCAAACTCGCGGACTCGATGACCCCGGAAAAAAAGACCGGCGAAAACACTCACGAGCCGCTGATCGGGGCGGATCTATATCCCTAAGGTTTTCTCGTGGTGCTCACTTCCGTTCGCCCCTGTGTACTTACAACACCTTTTGCACCCATCTGGGGCCCATTTGTTGAACAGAGTCGCTGCTTACCCTAAATCTAACCCCTGATGTTATGGAGATTGGATTTCTTTTCTTAGCTTGCAAATTAATGTATTAATATAGGTGAAGGCCCTGGAGGTGTAAATATTTTGCTTATAAAAATTGTTTTGGGAGCAAAACCTTTAAGATTAAGATGATCGATGTAACTCTGCCATAGCGTGCTCACGTATACCTCCTCTGCGAATGGATAGATGTTTTTGTCGCAGAAAAAAGCATATTCAAGTGCTTAAGAAATGGTTTTTTTGAGGAAATTTGTTGGAGGTGTGTAGGATATTTGGGGGAAAAGTGTGGTTTTAGCTGCTGGTAGGCTGATTGCGTGTAGCGGAAGTTGTCGTAGCGTAGCTGAGGCAATTTCGGAGAGAGCAATACTCCACCAGAACCGGCTACACGCTGTTATATGATGTGGTTGGGAGGTGGGTTCCCAATGCTCTCGATTCACTATACATATGCGCCTTTTCTTCCTTTAAAAAAAACTTGCCCATTTATTTCAGCTGGAGCACAGACTTATACCGATCTTGCCGATGTGACGTGCGGAAGCTGGTTCCTTTTCAAATCTCTTCCTCGAGAATCTGTCCATTTTCCAGTAACCACTGTTTTGCCTTTTCCACTTTTGAAGAGTGTGCCCCAATGATATTCCAAAACCGGGGTGTGTGGTTGGCTTCTAATAGGTGGGTCAGCTCATGAATTATCACATAATCTATGACATACATCGGTGCCTTAATCAGTCGCCAGTTAAAATTCAGATTATCCCTGGTTGTACAAGAACCCCAGCGAAAGCGGTTGTCAACAATTTTTATGTTGGAGAATTTCACCCCAAGCTCATTGGCAAATTTTGAAGTCCGAGGAAGGATTTTCTCCCTGGCTTTTTCCATGTACCAAATTTGAAGTACCTTCTTGCGCTCTGCTGAAAGTCTCTCCGGAATCAGGAATCGCTGCTCAAAACGGACCTCCTCTGAGCTGTTTTGAACTATTTCTATTTGATATTGACGACCAAGATAGAGAGCTGATTCGCCATTGACCAACTCTTTGCCGGGTGGATGAGCTAAGGCGTACTTTTGCGCATGTCTGGTCTTTTCATAAACCCACTGCCGTTTTGATTCGATTACAGAACGGATTTTCTCCTCAGAAATTGATTCCGGAGCAAGAACAACCACACTGCGGTCACGTTCAACGATTATGGACATCTTTTTTCGTTTATTCGAGCGTTTGATTGTATAAACAAGTTCCATGCTTACTCCGAGTAAAGGATCGTATCGTTATTCTTTTTTGCGATTTCCATAACTCTGCTGATGATCCGGGCCCGGTTCTGGAGTACATTTGGCAGTTTTGAATAATTTGGCTGCAGAAGTATATTTTGAATCTCGGCTCTGAGTTTATTGCGAGCAGGAATGCTTTCCCAAAAACCTGCAAGCTTCAGTTCTCGTTCTATGATTAAGAACACCTGTTGTGTAAGGTCAACCAGAATAGAGATCTGGTCCTCTTCACTGAAACCATATTTGGGCGGCTCCTCGGCTACTTTTCCAGGTTGCACAGGGTCGCTCTCAGACAGCCCAAAGATCTCTTTTTTGAAAACCCGAAAAAATGGCATCTGCTTTTTGCGGTGGAGACCGTAAGTTGGTTCTTTGCTGGCATTCTTGATATTTTCGCGCAGTCTCTCCAATTCTTCATAAATTTTCTTCCAATTATCATCAAATTCCTGAAATATCAGCGAAAGAGCCTCCGCAAAAGAGGCCTGTAAATCCGGGTCATCATCCAGTTCAACATCAAGGTAATGGCGAATGGCGTGTTCCACTTCTGCGGCTTTGGTTTTGGTGCGGTTACGCTTACTGACATTTTTCTGAAAGTCTTCATCAAATATTGATATCGGCTCAATTTTTTGATCGATATTTTTAGACTTCAGATACTGGTCAGTAATCGCACGCAGCTTTGGTGGTATTCCTTTCATACTCAAACGCTCATCGCGCAAATGTTTTCCAGCCAGAACATTGATTTCTGAAAGAGCGTTGTAGTCAGGCATGAAATCCAATGCCTGCCGGGCCGGAAAGAGCAGATTCAGACATTTGGTGAATTTTTTGAAGGCCTGCATATAATCAAACCGTAACTCTTCATCATAGAAAACATCAAAGAAGGCATCATGATCGGTAAGATCGGTCAAACGGTGTTTTTTTAAGAGTCCCATAATTTCAGCATGGCTGTTGTGAAGATTGCGGATCTCCTCTTCCGGATAGCTCAATGCATCCAGTATCTCTTTCTGTTCCCGTTCATCATAGGAATCGATGGCTCTCTTCAGGTGATGTCCCACACCTACATAGTCCACAACGAAACCTTTTTCTTTCGTATCATCACTTACCCGGTTTACCCTGGCAATTGCCTGAAGAAGATTGTGATCAGTGATAACCTTGTCAAGATACATAACCTGCTCAATGGGCGCATCAAAGCCGATAATAAGCATATTGTTGACAATGAGTATGCCCATGTCTCCGGTAATCCCGTCATCTTTACCACCATAGCTCAGCTTAAAACTCTTGATACTGCGTTCATGTTTTAACTTGTCCGAATATTGTTTCAGATGTGGCAGATCGTTATGTGCACCGGAAATGATAACATCCGATTGAATGTTCTTAAGTTGTTCAGGATCTACTCCGCAGGGGTTTGTCACTTGCAACTCTTCAGCCCTTTTTTTCAAAGCTGCATCAATGTGCTTCTTATAGCGCACCGCTGCTTCCCTTGAAGTCGCGACGACTTGAGCCTTATAGCCATTGGGAAACACATGGGTAAGATAGTGTTCTACCATATCCCCAGCTTTGGCTTTTATTGTCGAATCTGCTTCAAGATAAGCGTCCCTCGAGCCATAGCCGAGAATTTCCAGTCTCTCCTGGAGGTTATAGTCACTGAACACGTCCGTAAACGCCTCATCCATTCCCTCCTGGTCAGGTACTTCTGCATTATGAGTGCGGCCTTCATAGACGATCTCAAGCGTTACACCATCCTCGATTGCCTGGCGCATGGTGTATGTATCGATGTAGTCACCAAACACCCGCTCTGTCTTGTCAATAGGGGTGCCTGTATAGCCAATTTTCGCGGCATTCGGGATACCTTTATCCAGGTTCGCACCCAGCATTTTGTATTGCGAACGATGAGCCTCGTCCGTCATGACAAGGATATTGGGACTGTCGTTGAGTTGTGGAAAAATTTCGGTCAAGTCAGCCTCGCGAAACTTATGGATCATGGCCATCACCAGATCAGAAGTATCTGCGCTCAGAAGCTCTTTGAGTTTTTTTATACTACCGGCCACCTTTACCGTAAAACCAACGCTGCGACTGGTTTCATTAAGCTGATCCTCCAGTTGAGTGCGATCGGTCACAAAAACGATTTTCCAGTTTGATAAAACCGAATGCAGATACATCTCCCGAACCATAAACATCATAGTGAGCGATTTGCCTGATCCCTGTGTATGCCAGATAATGCCGCTGCGCTCACGCGGGGTTTTTCCCTGAATCAAACGATTTACCGCCAGCTTAACAGCTCTGAACTGCTGATACCGGCCGACAATCTTGATCGTCTGCCCCTTATCATTAGTTGAAAACAGGGTAAAAGTCCGGATAAGATCAATGAGATTTCTCTTGTCCATCATGCCTGCCACCAGGCGCTGCTGACTGTTGGGGCTGCCGGATCCGTGGTCGAGGTCATTCAATGTGCGTGGGTAGGGATCGGCCCAGCGATAGAAATGTTTTTCGCTGTGAGTGGTTATTGTGCCAAATTTTGCATCCTGTCGGCACGTAGCAACAACAAATTGGTTGAAATAGAAAAGTGGTGCACTGCCTTCCCCCTTGGCTCCGCGCTGCTCACTGTAACGCAACATCTGGTTGATGGCTTCGGGTATGGCATCTTTGAGCTTGGGGGATTTGCACTCAATCAGTACCACCGGCAAGCCGTTCACAAACAGAACGATGTCCGGAATGATATGGTGCTCGGTGCCTAAGATTCTAACCTTAAACTGACAAACCGCGATGAATCGATTGTTCGTCAATGGGCTTGTGTGAAAATCGATAAACCGAACCGTCGGGCTTTGCTCCCCCGTTTTACGGTTTTCGCTGACACTTGTATTTTCCAGTAGCAGATGGAGCGCATACTGGTTGTTCTCGATAAGGCCCGTTCCCGGAAAACTTGCCGTTAACTGTTTAGCAACCTCTTCAACCTGATCTTCCTCAAGCCAGGGATTGATCACTTTGAGCTGCTCTCGCAGCACCTTCGGCATGACCACTTCGGTGAAATTGTCGCGGAAGGTATGGGCCGGTGTCTGCTTCTCATCCTTCAGGTCGATAATTTCCCAGCCAAGACCGGACAGCTGATCGAGCAGAGGTTTTTCCACATGATTGCGTTCATCGAGCTTGTATTTGTCCGATTGTTTCATTTTAACACTTCCCAATGCCCCTTTTTTGTTGGTCCTACATGACGTATACGATCCTGCTTTTTCAAATTTTGCAAATGGTATTTTATTCCATCTTCACTTAATCTTAGTTGTTGTGCCAGTTCCCGCCGTGTAATAGATGGCCGTTGCTTCAACAAAAGGACAATTTTTTCTTGGGTAGTTTCTTGGGTAGTTTCTTGGGTGGTTTCTTGGGTGGTTTCTTGGGTAGTTGATTCTTTTCTACCCACCCCCGAACTTTTCCCCGAACTTTTTCCCGAACTTTTCTCAGTGCTCTCAGTTGCAGATACACCTCGCAGCGCTGCCATATAAGCTTCAGAAAATGGAAACTCAACCCATAAATCGTAGCCATCTATTGTGATGAAAGGGGGTGGTGTATCTGCATCGCGGCAGGCGGAAACAATCCGTTCAATGCCCCGGCCCCAGGATTCAATCTCTCCAGAGCGGAAAAAAGCGTTGGCAATATCGGGATTAAATGGCTGAGAAGCGTGTGGCCCCAGCAATGTCTCGACAGTCCAATTTTCCGGAAGGATCGCCGGGTTCCAGATTTTCAGTTTGTTTTCATACACACGAATCTGAATCGGTGCAGGTACGGCATAGTCCCGATGTACCAGTGCATTTAGTACCGCCTCGCGCAAGGCTTCATAAGGAACAGGGTACTGCTCAACGCGCTGAATACCTTTGTAACTGATAGCCGCCTTCATGTATTTGGTGCGGAGTAAATCAACTACAGTGTGCGCCTGTGAAAAAAGAGAGCAATGGATTTCATCATGGTAGGCCAGTTCAGACTCAGAGACAAAAAAACCGATTTTGACAAAAGCCCCGGTGATAAACCTATCAGGGTCTTCATGAAAAAGCAGTATTGCCGAGCGTTTCAGGTAGGAGCCTTCGGTTAGTTTTAACTTTTCCAGCAACCCCGGATCGTTCGCCGATAAGTCCACCTCGCTTAAACGTCCACTGGCAGCGGCCAACTCACGAAACTTTTTGATACTTGCAAAAGACAAATCATCAATCGTAACTCCTGGCATAGGAACCGAATCCCAGGTTCGCCCCTGTCTTTGCAGAAGAAAACGATCCAGAGCGGCGCCTTTAAGTTCCTGCAAAGTACTTCCGCTGCGAATGTAATAACGTCCCCGGAAGCTTATGGGGTTGTTGAACAAAGCCTTCGGCAGTAAAAACCTACCTCTTACCCAACTTTCATCTATAGCATAACGAAAAAAAACGGCCACGCAGGGTATAATTTAAATTGGGTGCTTAATCCAGTTAATTATAACTGCCTCGTGGAAGGCGATTTCTCACCCTCTTCAAAGGAGCGTCTTATGACTCCACTGCGTGCCCGTTATATCGCTCATCTTCACTTATTGGGTTACTCTGAAAAAACTCAGCGTAATTATCTGGAACCTATTATTCTTTTTTCACGTTGGCTTAAACGCTCACCTGATACTCTAACAAAGGATGAGCTTCACAGGTATCTTCTCTATCTGAAGCTTGAGCGCAAGCTTGCGGTCCGTACATTAAATATACATATGTACGCCCTGAAATGCTTCTGTGAATTTGTTTTACCCGAAGCTCAAATTATGTCTCCTTACAAACGCCTCAAAGAGCCAAAGCACCATCCTGATATCATAAGCAGGGAAGAGATAAGAGCAGTAATCGCCACTGAAGAGAATCTCAAATACAAAGCCATTATTGCAACTATCTACTCCTCTGGAATAAGACTCGATGAATGTGTTAATCTTGATGTTTCTGATATAGACTCCAAACGCATGATTATTCACGTGCGCCATGGTAAGGGGGGAAAGGATCGAATCACTGTTCTTTCTCCACAAACCCTGAATATTCTCCGTGAATACTGGTTGAAATTCAAGCCTCGCACCTGCCTTTTCGAAGGAAATGTAAGAGGTAAGCGCATTGGAAATCGTACAGTTCAGGAGATCGTCGCTGTTGCAGGCTTTAAAACCGGTTTACGTCGCCGTCTTAAAGCACACTCTCTGCGACACAGCTTTGCCACTCATCTTCTGGAAGACGGTGTACCGATTCAGGTAATTCAGCGTCTGCTGGGACACTCCAGACTGGACACCACTAACCTCTATACTAACGTAAGCAGTGCTATGCTTACCAATGTAAAAAGCCCACTCGATGCCCCTTCCCCTCAATCAGTCAGATCAGATGTGGATAAAGCTAAACCAAAGAAAAGAGGTCGTCCCAAAGGGAGCACAGCTGCAAAGAAGAAAACTTCTGCAGTGAAAAAGCCTGCTAAAGTTACAAAACCTCTCAAAAAAAGCACCACTAAACATGCAACCCCAAAAACCAGAAAAGGGGGGCGCAGATGAAAACCACTATAAAACTCGCAGACATATTCAGCGCATCTTTGCAGGATTACATTCATAAGTATGGCAAGTTACCTCTTGAACACTCTAAGGCCGTTAACGCAATTATGAACTGCCGCACAGAGACGATGGGTTATCATCAGTATGAGTGTGAGAGCTGCCATGAACCCCAGACACATTTCCATTCATGCCGCAACAGGCACTGTCCTCACTGTCAGGGGTACAGTGCAATGCAATGGGTCCAGGCCAGGGTAGAGGAAATGCTTCCGGTGAGCTATTTTCATGCAGTTTTCACTGTTCCTTCTGAGCTTAATCCATTTGTATTGCGCAACAAGAAAGTAATGTACTCGCTTCTGTTCCGTGCTGTGAAAGATACTCTAAACCAGCTTGCTGCTCAGGAGAAGTGGCTCGGTGCAAAGATCGGCTTTATTGCTGTGTTACATACCTGGGGGCAGAAACTTACGGACCATCCGCACCTGCATTGTATAATCCCCGCAGGTGGACTTCGTTTGAAAGACAACCGATGGAAACACTGCAGAAACAACTTCTTCGTTCATATAGAGGTGATAAAACAGGTGTACCGCGGTAAGTTCATTGAGTACTTTAAACACGCTGTTGCCACAGGGGTTATAAAATATTACGGTGTTCTGGAAGAGTACACCCATAAACATAAGCTAAACGATCTGATAAGTCTTCTCTACAGAAAGGAGTGGGTTGTTTATATCAAACCCTCGTTTGCATCTCCCAAAGCAGTGCTTAATTATCTGGGTAATTACACGCACCGCATAGCCATAAGTGAGAAACGAATCCTCTCCTTTAAAGACGGAAAAGTTACTTTCACCTATACCGATTACAGGAACGACTGTAAACGCAAGGTAATGACACTCTCTGCAGTGGAGTTTATCAGACGGTTACTGTTGCATATTCTTCCCAGTGGCTTTATGCGCATACGACACTTTGGTCTCTTTGCTAACCGTGATCGCACCGAACATATAAACCTGTGCAGGAAACTACTGGGTGAGTATGCGCTGGCTGCAAAAGAAACGCTCACCTGCTGGTGGGAGCAGATACTGCAGAGAACAGGAAAACATCCACTGATATGTTCAAAATGTAATGCAGGGTTATTACAACTGGTCTTTATAATGCCTCCGGGCAGGAGGTCTGTAATGGTAACATAGGAGTGAAATGTGCGATAGTTAGTATGTAATGTTGTTGTTATTAATGTGCATTTATGAATGCCTGTAGGCTTGCTATACCAAAATTGAGTACTTATATTACTTCTTGGGAGAGATGTGTTGATGGAAATCGGCGTATACAGTATCTTGTTTAAGAAAAAATTGTTTGTCTCACGACTGAACCCCCCGGAATCTCAAAAGAAGCTCTGAATACTTTTTCCTATAAATGATATAACAAACAGTGCCTGGCCTGAGCTCTGCGTTCAACAGGTTTTTTCTGCATCTTGAATGCAGAAAAAACGCTTGATGTTGTGCGTTGGTTTTGGAGCATCTTATTTCCTGCCGCTCCGATTTCCTCGCCGATTCTTTTTTTAATCCGCGCAGATCTGATCTTGAATCTTACTCTTACAGGTCTTTCTCATTCCATCTGCCTTCTAATGCCCTACCCGTCCGCTCGAACTGCGTGTTAGGCTGGTATCAACCATACCCAACAATTTCCATGACAGTAGAGCAGTCCGGTAGAGACATTTGTTAGACTAAAAATATTCCCATTTCAATTTCATTATCATATTCATTATCTATTTTCCTTGATTTAATTCTTTTTCCTTCTATTTCGAATCCCAAGGATTGATATAACCTAATTGCAATTTCATTGGACTCAAATACAGTTAACTCTATTTTTTCTAAATGATTAATGTTTTTTGCATGTTCTATTGTTTTTAATAACAATTTCTTGCCATATCCTTTTCCACGATAATTTTTAATTATTCCCATACCTAATGTTCCAACATGACTAAATTCGGGTATATCTTTTGGAGTTATATCACACCACCCAATTACTTCTTGATTTGATAATAAAAAATATTGAGGAAATTTATTCTTTATCATATGAGTTATAAACCATTCTGAGCCTTCCATTGGAAAGCCATTTACAGTAGCTAAATATTTTCTTTCCCTTGCAACACAATCAATAGCCTTATTATAGCTTTCAACATAATTTTTATTTGTATATATTATTTCAATTATAGAATTCATTTGTCCAATCCTTTATTCAATTGAATATCCCCAGGCGAGAAGAGTGAGTCAGCCTAACTCGTATTTATACCTTCCGCACTCCAACTCCTCTGCGCTCCTAATTCCTCTGCGATCTGATTTTCCTTCCGCGGCATCTTATGTCCTGCGGAAAAATTGCACACAACGGGTCTCAAAACAGCCGAAGTGCCTGTGTTGCGCCTGCGGCAGGCATTTTGTCTTTTTGATGTTGTGTGCTGTTTTGTTAATTTTTATAGTGTTAAATTCTTGTTTTGCGCTCCTTAGTTTTATTCCGGCGGGGCTCTTGTTTTGCTTAGTTATTAACCTTGCTTTAATTCTTCTATATGTTTCTTCATAATGTATTCCTGAAGTACTGCAAATTTAGTTTTACCATATTGATTTATAGAAGGATCTTTAAGTGTAGATATTTCTAAACACTTGTGAGCTGAACTATCGGGTAATGTAGATGATACAGTTTCGAAATGCGATATTCTTAGATAATTGTATGGTCTACCATTACTTGCAATAGCGTCGTATTCCATTTTAGCATGTAAGAGGCGAGCCATGTCTTTTGTTTCATTGAGAGCAAGTCCATTGATAATACTGTCAATAAGATCATTTGATGTTTGACAATAGCTCAATTCATAGCTCTGTTTATTAGATGCATTAAGAATAGCCCGCTGGATATCTTTAATAGTTCCTTTGCATTCAATATTATACTGCTGGCAAAGGATGTGCAGATCACTGGGCTTGCAATTAACATCTGCCACAGATAAACCTTTTGCGGAAAACAGTTTTTGCTGGTATGATTTCCAAATGTGTTCACCTTTATAGCACTGATTCAAACGCGAATAGAATTGGAAGGTGCTAAACAGTTCGATATAACACCACAATTCTTTGGCACCGTTGGGTAATTGATAAGTAAAGAGAATCAGTGTGTGTGAAGGGTAATATGGATCAATGAGTGTACGATTGGCTTCAATAATTGGAGCAATAGTTCCAAGAGGATAGTATGGGACACAGTTATTTGGTTTAATTGTTTTATTTTCTCGGTCAATATGTTCAATATCTCTAGCTTTGACACCATTGTGAATAGCAAAGCTAGTTGCTATTTTGTTTAATTGAATTTGAAATGTATCATTAATGAGATTAAACTCAAAAACCATCTCACCAAAGATGTTATCACAATTTTCTATTTCGTATTCAGTTTTACTCCTTAGTGCCATATCCTTTTTTACAAAATTTTCATAATTTTTAATAGTTTTCGGGTGACCATATATTGTTACTGTTTTATCTAAATCATTGTAAAAATGACATGGTTCCGATGGAATCGCTTTATGATCATAATATGAGACTTCTATTACCTTACCATTACTTAGGGACATTATGCCAGGAACTGGCGGGTTGTCACCGCGATCTTTATCAATTTTTAATTGGGATGCAATTGGAAGAAACATTTTACTGAAATCAGCATCAACTGTTTTGCCGAGTTTATTATTGCATTCTTCACAAAGAACATCGCAAGATGTTAAACGACCCCCAATGCAATTGGGAATTATGTGTTCTTCACTTTTATTTGTATCAGTTAGAGTATCATGACATAAATAGCATTTTTCCATTTAAACTTCCTTTTTCTCTTTCTCCGCCCCGCCTCTTACTCTTTCTCTTTAGCGCAAACAAATATTTGAACGATTGTACAAAATGGCACACAACGGTCCGCGGTACGCCAGAAGTTTTGCGGAATGAAATGGAGCAAAATTTGGGTGCAGCAAAGCGAAACCTGGCTACCGCTGTTGTTTGCTGTTTGTTAACCTTTTACCGTATTACAATTCTCTTTGCAGCGGCTCTTCTGTCTTTCATCCCCACCCCCAAAAAAAATATCTTAAGTTCCAAGTTGAATTTCTGTAAGTTTTTCGAACTCTTGGTTATTTAGATATCCATATTTTTTACCACGATGACCGATAAAGCTAATAGCGTAAGGTATCAATGTGTTATAAAGAGAATTTTCCTTTTTAATAATCCGTAGTTCGTAATCAAACTCGGTGATTCTCGACAATACGGCAATATCTCCTTCATTTGCAACTTTGGTTCCTCTTAATCTCCCTGTTCCTAGTCTAAAATCAAGGTTGTTTTCAGCTTCAAAAGTAACTCTGGTGTTTTCTTCAACTATACCTAAATCGACGTATCTTAGATTTATCAAGCAAGAAAAAGTCGCTTTATATCCACGTTTATTTCTAATTGTTAAAGGAGGAAAAAAATCATAGCTGTCACGGCTGAGCCAAAAATACTGGGTTCCTTTTGAAGTCGGGGAGCCAAGTTGAGCCTGAATTCTCGCGGTGTCGCTGTGTCCTAATACAATAATTAAGGTTGTTTCTTCTGTCTCATCTAATTTCACTTCTCTTTCATATTCGTCGTATAACAGTTTCCATGCCGGATCTTCCAAATTTTCTAAGGAAGGTTTATAAAAATTCCATTTTTGATCAGATAGGCTACAATAAAGATCTTTCCAAGAGAATCCAATTTTTGATATCAATTCATTATCTGCAAAAAAAGAAGCTTCCGCATTTTGAGACATACCTGGTGCAGTAAAGTTACCAGATGAAACAACCAAATTTTGTCCTTGAGAAGTGTAGGCTCCATAGCATTTAGCATGGAGCAATCTCTTTCTATTTACAACGGTAACATCTGCGCCGATTTCTAATAATTGCTTGACTACTTGATTACTTGTCAATCTTTGAGAAGTACTACCACTAAATATTGCTGAAACTCCACCACCTGCTGATATGTGCTTTTCAAATACATCATAAAACCGGACACCTCCATTGTAATTGGCGAATCCAGAAATGATATAAAACTCACCATCACCTGGAGTAGTGTTCCTAACCCAAGCTGTTTCAAGCATACGAATTAAACCAGGATAAGGGCCTGTAGCATAAACATTCGGATGTAAAGAAAAACCAATCATTTATTCTCCAAAATTATTAAATCTTCTTTTGAAACGGCATTTTTTTGGTTTAAACCATAGCGTTTATAGGTTTGTAAAGGTATCTGCTCATTTAATTTCCAATTATTAGCTTCAGCTAAAATTCTTAGCAAGTCGGGTGTATTAATATCAAACCGATTCCCACCTATAGTTGTGTGGTTATGCCCAACAACAAGAGAATATTTTGCTTTAGATTTCAACATTCGTGAAACATTTTTAAACATTTTTTGCATTTGAGCAAAATAGCGGTACAGATTTACCGGAACAGCTTGTCTTCTAAATCCATCATTTGAATTTAGACACTCTCTTAACGATAAACAAAAACTGAAGATTTCATCAGGTAAATTGTATATATTGGTTTCTAATTCCGCCTTCCAGATATTTTTTTGAGCTCCAGAGAAATCGCGGGTTCCAATAAGATTTGTTTCAAATTTATTTATATTATCTGCCTCTATTAAGTCAAGCCAAACAAGACTTAACCGTTGAGTGTCTATATATGGTAAAGCTGTAGCATATGGAGGACTTGTTATTGCTGCATCAAAATCAAACAACTTGAATTTATCAATACTATTTTCATCAAGGTTAGTGATATCTAAGTTGATTGCATTTGACAACCTACTCTTGGGGATTGGAAATACTTTTTGCAATCTCTCCAGCTGCATTAAGAAATTTGAACATTTCTTAAAGAACTGATAAGAAATGTTTGTTTCTGGGAAAGGGCTTTTTCTTCTTCGGATACGCAAATCAAGTGGCTCTTGAAGGGAATATTCTCTTAAGAGGTTGCTCAATATTGTAAGAAAAATGGGATTGTGTTCATTTGAATAAGTAAATACTACATTTCTTAGTAGTTCAATTGAATACAATGTGTCTTCTGGAAACCACTTTCTCAAATAAATGATTCGCTTGGTATTAGGTAATGAAACCTTGCTGTTTTTTTCAGAGGTATATTTTTTTTTAATACTTGATAATTCTTGTGACAATTGCTCAGGAGAAGATTTTAAGGCAAGGATTTTTGCGTTTGATATGTAAATTGCTAAAGGATTTATATCTATACCAGTTGATTTGGGGCCATTATGAATCGATTCAGCTAAAGTTGTTCCTGAGCCGCAGAAAGGGTCTAATATTTTTTCCTTTGGAGAAATCCCTAAGTAATTTAAAAGAAATCGTATTATTTGGGGATTAAACTTTCCTTTATATTCATGAATTCCATGAACCGAATATCGGGTAGATTGTTTTGAATTACCATTTTGAATAGAACAATATGATTCCAATATATGCTGATCTGTTTCGTATCTGTTTTTATTATCTTCGATAACTGAAAAGTATGTAAGTTTTCTTAGCTTGTTTCTACTACCTACTACTTCAACGTATAAACTATTGTTTTTAATATCTGTATTATTAGTGATTTTCTGTATTTCCCTATGTGCAAATTCTATTTCATATTCGAATAGTTTGTAGTCGGGCCAAAACAATCGATATTTTTCCATTTAGAACACCAGTTTTATTGAAAAATTAATAAAGATTCTTTTTTAATTTTTGCATGCGAAAGGTTAAATGACTTGCGTGATGGTGCTATTTTTCTCTCAGTAGAATAAACGAGATTGAAACCATTATCATTTGCCGCAGCATTAATAAGTTTTGCGTTATTTATAATTTCTCCATGTATTTTAGATCGACCAATAACAAAACAAATATAGCCACCATCAATTAACACTGTCCTTATAAGATTAAATGTCTGACTCATATTTTTCTTAAAATCATTGGGTGTTGGAGAATCTTTCTTAAAATAATGTGCACGAGCACCAATCTCTTTTTCTTTAACAAAAAGAGGGTCAAACTCTAACCACCACATACGATATTTATGATATAACCAATATTCATATGCATTCGGATAAGGTGGTGAGGTGATAACAGCTCCTACTTTTAATGAAATATCTGAGCTGCGAACTTCAAGTATATTTTTATTTATTATCTTTGAGGGAGGAAGGCATTCTATTTCAGTAGTTAATGTGTTCTCCAGCTTAATTGCTGAATTTATAAACAAGTCAAATAAAGCTTCCGGTGTTACATCTTTTTTAATTGCTGCATATCTTGTATCGCTCTCCTGATTTGATACACGCACAATAATAGCTGAGAGTGTAAGTCTAAGAGCATCATAAAATTCGGTTTCTTTGTAAGTGGCAATTGTTTCCCTTAATGCAGCCAGGGCTTTTTGGATATCATTTTGAAACCAATGGTTTAAGCTTGGTATTTCAGGGATCATGGGATTTTTCAACTCTCTCGCATTTAAAACACAATTTTGAGCAATTTCTACTAATCCTCGAGGTAAATAATTCGTTTTTACTTTGCTAATTAAGCAGGCTATTGGATTTAGATCAATACCAACAGATGTATACCCAAGTCTTTGAGCCTCTATTAATGTTGTTCCTGAGCCACAAAATGGGTCAAGGATGGAATATTTCTTATCAACGCATAATGTTTGAATGATATTTTTTGGAATTTCAGGTATAAATTTCGCGGGATATGGATGCATATTATGAATGCTATTGTGCATCACAGAATTTGGGAAATTCCAATCTATCTTATTTAATTCTGACATCATGGGTGTTTCTGTGATAATATTCATCATTTCTCACTTATGTATTGTGTTAAGGTCTCTTCTGCTACTTTTAGTACTTCCAAAGCATTTTTTTCCTCTAAAAGACTATAAGCTATTTGAGAGCCCAAATATTTTATTTTCAACGTCTTCTCATTAATTTTTAAAACTTTTGCTAGTCTAGGGAGTAATTTTTCTTTTAATTTTCTCTGGCCATTTTCAATTTTACATAATGTACTTTGGTCAATATCTAAGTCTGCTGCTAATTTCCTTAAAGGCAGGCCATTAGATATTCTAATTTGCTTTATATATGTTCCAAAGTTATCTGACATTGACACCTTCCGCCTTGGCAGTTTTTGTCAAAATACATATTACAAGCTTTTAGTACAATATTTTTTTTTGGGGGGGGGGATTTTCCTTTTCTTTCTTAGCCGCTGCCTACAATTAATTGAGGTTAACAAATTGCAAACAACGTTCCCAGGCATGCAGAAGTTGCCGTCTTCGGCAATTTGGGGCGTCTTCGCCCT